>JAJEEZ010000572.1:0-4668 GCA_022820705.1 Candidatus Latescibacterota bacterium
AAAAAGCGAGGTACGAAGTGCTATGGAAGGGGGATTCAAGCGCCTAGGCGCTCTTTTTCTCAAGGTAATGGCCGTGCCGATGGTGCCGATAGGGCTGGGGTTTATGCTCTACGGACTTTTTCAAATTCTCCATGCCGATGGCCCAGACTCCCATTTCGAGTTTTTCGCCATTGGCGTTACCCAGACCATTTTCGGCAGCTTGCTCTGGATACTGGCCAAAAAGCTCGATGCGGCCGCGCATTTGGTGCGCTACCGACGGCAGCAGAACCGCGTGGTGCGGCTGTCCCAGAAGAGAAATGGCCGCCTGACGGTGACCGAAACTGCGGCCGATACCGGGCTGACCGTCGAGGAAGCCTCGGAGATTCTCAAGCGCTTGGCCGATGGGGGATTCGTCGAGGTCGAAATAACCGATTCGGGCCTGATCGTCTATCGCTTTCCAGAAGTGCTTTTCGCGCATGAGAAACACTGGAGCCAGGGCGTCGAAAGCGCTTGATACGAACAGGCTATAGCTCGGACAGGGAGGGAATAAATGAATTGGTTTTTGCAGGCCGCTATTGGCGTATGTTTCATCATTTTGTGCAGTGGATTAGTCAACTGGGGCAACCAGTATTATTCGAGCCGCAGGCGACGGGATAAAAAGGCTAAAGAGGAAGAGGATCGGATCGTCAAGAGGCTAGAGCGAGTAGAGCAGCGGCTGACTGAGGTGCAGGACGTGATGATCGCCCTCAGTGAGAAAATCGACTACATGGATGGGATGGGAGCTAAACCTTGGAGCACGAAAAAGGCAGATGGGAAGAAGAGTTGATTGAAAAGTTTATTTCATCGAAGAGAGGAAAAGGGGCTAAATCATGGACAAGAATAAGGGGATCGTCTTCGGGGTCTTCGTCGGTATCGCGTCGTGTGTGCTTTTCTTAATTGCGGTGGAAAGCCACGAAGGTGCTGTATTTTTGTTGGTTGCCGTGGCGATTTTTGCCATCATCAAAGGTGCCGACTACTTCAAGCTCAAGGCGACTGTATCCGAAGACAAAGGCATTGAACCAGACGAGTTGCGGGAACGGCTGGCCGGAGTAGAGCAGCGGCTGACCGAGGTGCAGGACGTGATGATCGCTCTCAGCGTAAAGATCGACCACATGGACGGAGTGGGATCTAAGTCTTGGGAGCGCCAAAAACCGCGAGAGCAAGGCTAGGCCGTGAATTGGCTCGACCGCGCTATAGAGGCTTGTGAAGGTGCGCGTTGGGCCGAGGCTCTGGAGTGGTGCGAGCGCGGCCTAGCGCAGGTGCCAGACGACTTGGGACTCCAGCACCGCAAAGGGATTTGTCTCTTGGAATTGGGGGATGAGCAAGCGGCCATTGCCGCGCTAGAAGCGGCTGCGGCGAGAGGGCATCTAGAAAGTCACTACCAACTCGGCTTGCTCGCAATGCGCCAAGGGCGGCGGAACGCCCGGTTCCGCGAGCAGTCGCTGGCGCACTTTGAGGCCATCGTGCACGCGGCCGAGGAAGGGCGCGAATACCCAGCCCTCGACCGCGTCTTTTTCGCTCTCGGTAGCCAGTATAATGAAGATTCACAGCGGCGCGGAGAAGCCATTCGCGCGTTCCGCCAAGGGTTGGCACTCAACCCGCTTTCCGCGGCTGGCCACAACAGCTTGGGCCAGCTCTTACTGCAAGGTGGCCAGGTGTTGGGGGCGATGGGGGAATTCAAGGTCGCCATCCAGCTCGATCCCAAGCTTAGTCAGCCGTATGCGAATTTGGCCCGTTTGTTTTTTCGTCACGTAAAACCTCCCGAATTGGAACAAGAATACCAGCACATCTGCGAGGAGTTTGAGCAAAGCGCTCCGCAAGTCCTTGCGCGTCTGTCGCTAGAAATGGTCGAGTTGGGAAAGGAACAGGTGTACGAGGGGTTCTACACGAAGGGACATCGCATTAAAAACCTGATGGGGATCATCGGCAGTCGCTTGCGAGGGCTGGGGCGCAAGGCCGAAGGAACGCAACAGGGAGAGTTAAACCGCTTAGGGAGCGAATACGAGGCCCTGTACGACGAATGGGTGGGGTTTTTGGAGGCGATGAAAACGGATGAAATCCACCCGACGGTGATCGATCTCGGGCGCTTGGTGCGCCGGGTGGTCGCTGGATTTGACCGCCAAACTTGGAAATCCGCGATCCAGACGCGGATTCAGGAGGGCTTACCTCGCGTAGAGGCCGATGAGCGAATGCTGCGCGAGGCCATTACCAACCTCTGCCTCAACGCTTTGGAAATTCTCGAAGGAAATAGCGGCGGTCAGGTGGTGCTGGGTGCTGGCTACGACGAGGAGCAGTCGCTGGCTTTCATTGAGGTCGAGGACGATGGGCCGGGCATTGAGGAAGAGCATTTGGAGTTGGTGTTTGAGCCTGGCTTTACCACTAGGGAACGGGGCAATGGCTATGGCTTGAGTATTGCGCGCCGCATCGCCCAGGCCCATCAGGGCGTGCTGCGCGTCAAGAGCAGCAAGGGACACGGGACCGTTTTTCGGCTTGATCTGCCGCTCAGTTTCTCGGGCGGACAGACCTAGTCTTTCAGGGATTGAATGAGGACGGGCATGACAGGCAAAAAACAGAAAGCCGTCTTAATCGCCGATGACCAGCGGGAATTGCGCGAGATGTTAGCGGAAAAACTGCGCAGCTTGGGCAAGGAGGTCATCTCGTTTTCCAATGGCCAGCGGCTGCTCGGGCATCTGGCTGCTAGGCCGACGGATGTCGAACTCGTGGTGCTGGACTTTGACTTTGGCGTTGGTCAACCCAATGGCCTCGAAGTGCTGCAAGAGATCAAAAAGCAGTGGGCTGAGCTGCCGGTTATTATCCTCACGGGCAAGGGGAGCGTTGACTTGGCGGTCGAAGCCGTGCAGGCCGGGGCAGCGGACTTTATCGAGAAAGATCTGTACGTCGAGGACAAGCTCGAAATGGAGATGGAAAAGGTCGAGCGGATGTTAGCAGTATTGCGCGAAAACGCCCGTCTTAAGGCCGAGAACGAAGCCCTCGACCGCGATAATACCTTTTATCGGACCCAGCTAGGTCAGCGCTATCAGATCGTCAGTCGTAGCCCTCTGATTCAGAACCTGCTCAAGCAAGTTGAACAGGTTGCCTCCATACCGCGGCCCGTGCTGATCTGCGGCGAGCGCGGTACCGGCAAGGAGTTGATCGCCGCGGCCTTGCACTACGGGAGCAATCGCCGCGAGCGGGCTTTTGTCAAGATGAATTGCGCGGCGCTGTCGGATACCCTACTCGAAAGCGAGCTGTTCGGCCACGAGAAGGGAGCCTTTACGGGTGCGACCGAAATGCGCCACGGCCGCTTTGAGGCCGCCAATGGCGGCACACTTTTTCTCGACGAGATCGGCAACACTTCGCTGGACTTCCAAAAAAACGTATTGCGCGTTATAGAATACCAAGAATTTGAACG
The DNA here is from genome assembly GCA_022820705.1 of Candidatus Latescibacterota bacterium. Lineage (GTDB taxonomy): Bacteria > Latescibacterota > UBA2968 > UBA8231 > UBA8231. The sequence continues at coordinate 3,431 of JAJEEZ010000572.1, forward strand.
CACGGGTGGGACGCAGACGATCCACGTTGACGTGCGCGTCGTGGCAGCGACCAACGCGGAGCTGGAACGGGAAATAGCCAGCGGACAATTCCGCGCCGACCTCTACGACCGCCTTAGGTTTAGCGTGCTCCAGCTACCGCCCTTGCGGGAGCGCCCCGAGGACATCCGACCTTTGGTTGAGTACTTTACTCAGCAGCTGTGCGACGAGGTGCCGGCGATTGAACGACGCCCGTTTGCCGAAGGCGTTTTGGCCACGCTAGAGACCTACGCTTGGCCGGGCAATGTGCGCGAACTCAAATTCGCCGTCGAACGCGCCCTCTGCGTTGCGCAAAGAGAAGAAGTGGCCGTGGAAGACTTACCCCCGGAAGTGCGCGGCAGCAGCGGCGTTGCCCTTCCTGAAGGGGGCAGTTTCGACGAACAAGTCGAGCGCGTCGAGCGGGGATTGCTCGGCGACGCGCTCGCCCGCGTGGGGGGGCGGCAGAAAGACGCGGCACAGCAATTGGGCTTGACCTATGATCGCTTCCGACACTTGCTCCGCAAATACCAAATCACCGCCAAATGACCCACCATGTCCTCTCGGCCGTGTCTTGTTGACAGTGGGAACGCGCCGGGTATATTAACCGCAAGGATTCCACACGGGCGAGAGGACATGGAAAAAGTTTACAAAGTCGAGACCACACTTTCCCACAGCTTGGCCGAACTCTATGCCGGCCTCGAAGAGGAATTCGCTAACAAAAGCAGTATCCCCCTCTCGGACATGAACCGCACGTTGCTGCAAACGGGCTTGATCCACCACCTGACGATGATGAGCGGATTGGGGCTGATCGAGCCTGAGAAAGCCGCTCGGCTGCATTCATTAATCGACCAAGTAGCAAAGGATACCATACTCTGGGACATCCTGCAGATGGTGCGGACCTACTGGCGGGATTGCGGTGCTGGTGGTCCGGGTGATTCCGGTGGCCTCAAAGCCTGATGTAGAGTTTATAACTCATTGTATGGATTGTATTTCAGGGGAATGTGTGGTTGACAACCCCCATGGACGCAAGTATTATACAACCCACTCCTCGGACCTCTTTCACTAGGGCTGTTGAAGCGAGCAGATGACCTTTTTTAGCGCAGTGGTTTTCGACCACTATCGGCACCCTCGCAACGCTGGGCAAATCGGTGATGCCAATGCCTCGGGACAAGCTGAAAATGAGGCTTGCGGCGATGCAATGCAGCTTTTTGCTCGCGTTGAA
>JAJEEZ010000151.1:0-6900 GCA_022820705.1 Candidatus Latescibacterota bacterium
GGGATCAATACCCGTACGCGTGCGCACCGCAATCCGCGAGAGCTGCGGGTCGCCAACCTGCTCCTGCACCCAGCGCACATGGCCCAGCAGTGCTAGGTCGCCAAAGTCGAAGATGTTGGAGATATAGACGGCCTCGGGCACAAAGCCCGTGCCAAAGACCTGGAACTCGGCAATGTCAAAGCCCAGCGCCGTCAGAGACTTGAGCCGCACGAAGCGCACGTATTGCGGCGGGATGCGGATATCGACGACCGCCTCTTCGTTTTGGCCCTCCAGCGCCACGCTCGTGCGGATGGGCACCCCCTCGCGCTGGGTGTCCGGCGTACCGTCGTTGATGAAGATCTCAAAGCTGCGCATGAAGTCGTTCTGGAAGGGGAAATTCGGCGCGGGAAACTCCGGCGCGGCATTGCGCGGAAAAAAGCGGAAGCGATCAACGCCAAAGCGCGCACCCAAATCCAAGTCGATGATCAGCCCCAAAACCTGGGCACTTTTGGCCCCGGCACTCAAGCGCAGATCGAGTCCACTCTGGCCGTCGTTGTCGATGAGCTTGGCCAGTTCGCCGCGAACATTGAGGTTGTTGGGCGAGGTGATCGAACCGCCGCGCGACTCGGTGTTGGCCCCAAGGGCGATGTTTAGCGTGGTATCGGCGCGCTGGGGAAAAATCCAGTCCGCAAAATTAGCGGCTGCAAAGTCGATAACGCCGCCGGGCGCGTTGGTATTCTCAACACTTTGGGCACTGCGAATGACCTTGGCTTGGATCTCGCCGCCACCATCGCGCCAACTCAATCCACTCGCACCGACGACGATAGTGTCGGCAGCGGCGGGCAGGGCACTAACAGCAATAAAGACAGCACAAAGAAGGGGATATTTCATGGCTGTTTGTTACGCTTTTCCGCCGGACTTGTCAAGAATGAGCCGCGCAGGCGGCAGGGGAGAAAGGCACTCCCCCAAATGGCAAAGACACCTAAGCAACCCATTGATGGATACTGTTCGACACAGCTTGCGCCACCTAAAAGCCGCCCTATCAGACCGTCCGCTTTGGCATGGATATTGCAGTACACGCACCGAAAGCCGCCTTTTGGTGGTTTTTAGGTCTTCATTTATATTTTTTTAGCTCTTGAGCCTAAACTCATGCCAACAATCGTCATTGATGGATATCTATTTCGCTTCTACTCATCAGACCGATTTGAACCGCCGCACATGCATGTTATCAAGGCAGAAAAAGTAGCAAAAATCTGGCTACACCCTGTATCTGTAGAGTACAATCGTGGATACCACCGAGCAGAATTGAACCGAATTTTAAGACTGACCCACAAAAACTTGGAACAATTAGAGGATGCTTGGAATGCTTATTTCTCCCGATAAAAAGACCGTCACCGCAACAAGCGTCCGTTTTGACCACAACCTACTATATGTCGCCTTGAGTGATGGGCGCGAAATCAGCATCCTGTTGGACACTGTTTATTGGTTGGATTGGTTGCGCCGCGCAACCGACGAACAACGAGCCAACTGGTCCATAGAACCGGGCGGTTTTGCCATTTATTGGCAAGAGTTGGATGACGGCATTGAACTCTGCCATTTATTGAGCCTCGAAGCCCTTTCCTGAAATCGACATCCTCTGTATCCCCGTTCCCGCAAAAAGGTCGCGCACCAAGGGTCCGCTAACTCTGTATCGCTCTCGTGGGCCATCTCTCTCCTGCTTGGTTAGCCAGTGAATCACTAAAAAGTTGGAGGCCGGTGCGCTTATGGGCCTCCTTTGGGGTTCTATGTTGGGCGGTCCGGGCGACAGCGACGGCATTGGTATATTGACGCTACTTTTAGCTAGTCGTGCCGTCTCCACGTTGCGCTTAAATTTATACAGGGAGGAAACGAGCATGGCTGCCCAACTGAACCGCTTCATGGCCCTATTCGCCCTGTGCGGGCTGTTGACCCGGCCGGCGATGGCCGCGAGCGCCGATAGTCTTTCGACACAGACGAAAGCGATGGACACCTCGCTCGACTACTGGACGGGCCGTATCGAACGGGACACGACCTGGCGCGACACCGTGTATGTCAGCGGCGATATGACCATTGCGTCGGGAACAACCCTGACCTTGGCACCCGATACGCAGGTCCTCTTCCTGCCCTACCGCGATGATACCCAAGGCGGCTTGGACTCCACCCGTGCGGAACTGACCGTCGAGGGACGGCTGCATGCCCAAGCCGAGGGTATCGTCTTTCGTTCGGCGGCGGCTACTTCGTTGGGGGCCGACTAGTATGGCATTGTCGTCGAGCGCGGTGGCCTCGCCAACGTATCCAACGCCGCGATACGAGACGGTCTTCGTTGCTTGTATGCCAAGATGGGCGGGCGTGTCACGATGGACCATGTCGCCTTTGCCAACTGCGGGAAGCCGACCGCACAATCGTTTTCTCGGAGATCGGCAGCTAGCGATAGCCTGTCGGCACTGGGTACTTCCCCTCAAGCGGTGGTCGGCGACAGTGCAAATACCACGGAAGAGTCCTTGCTCAACAGCGTATTTATGGGCCAGCCCTTCCGTTTTTCGGCGGCGGTCAGCGACAGTACGAAGGACGACATGAAACCCGACAAACGGATTTTCAACAAGCAGATCCATGGTGCTTTAGGGGGTTTTATAATCGCTCTGGGGTCATTTTCAGCCTCAGAAGAGTCGGCCAGTATATTAGTGCCAATCGCTTATTCGTTGGGAACGGCGATTGGCGTGAGTAAAATTGATCCGCACGACCGATTCATCGCATCCCTAGGCGGCAGCGTGGTGGGATTAATCGGAGGCATTGGATTGACGAGTATCAGTAAAGTGCTTTTTCCGTCCCTACTTGTCGGTCCTATTATCGGTGCGACGATAATGTCCGAATGGTCGCGCAAGCCCCCTCAAGCCCGCCGCGTCTCCGTCGGTCTGATACCGGCCCCCAAGGGAGGCCTATCCGCCGTCGCCACGCTGCGCTTTTGAACGTTGCTCATCCATACATCGGCGCAATACCCTGCTAGCACCAGCTTTCGGCGGGTTTCGTATTCCCCCAAGCGACAAAGACACCTAAGCAACCCATTGATGGATACTGTTCGACACAGCTTGAGCCACCTAAAAGCCGCCCTATCAGACCGTCCGCTCTGGCATGGATATTGCAGGACACGCACCAGAAGCCGCCTGTTGGTGGTTTTTAGTCCTTCGTTTATATTCCCCCACTGAGGAGTCCAGCCATGAGCGAAAGCACCGACCCCCAAACTCGTACGGTCCCTACCCCTGAAGAAATGCCTTGGAGCATTAGCTATCTGCGCGACGATATTAAAGATCTGTGCACCCAGATAGGTGCCCTACATGAGCGCATCGACGAAACTAACCGATCATTGGGCAACCGCATTGACGAAACCAACAGGCGCATTGACGAGATCAACCGCTCGTTGGGCGACCGCATCGACGAGACCAACCGCTCATTGGGCGAACAAATTCGCGCACTCCATAAGCGCATGGACACCTATTTCCTTTGGATGATGGGCACGTTGGTGGCCATCACCAGCGTCCTCATCGCCGTCATCAAGCTCTGACCTGCCCCTCATCGGCCGGCCCCTCGAACGCGGTCGAGCTTACCAGCCGTCAACCATGCGACCGGCCTCGTCGCGGAAGAGCATGACCGACAACAGTACTATCGCGACGATGGCCGCACCGTAGCGTTCCTGTTGGCGCGGCCTATCCCTGCGATGCGTCCCAATTATAGCCCGATGCTACCCAAACTCTCATTTGCTGCCTTGCTCTTCTTGAGCACCGCCTTGAGCGCCCAGACGCCCGCGGCCGATACCACCATCGCCGGTCAAACCCTTACGCTGCTCCCCATTGAGACACTAATCGCCCAGCTACAACGCCCGGCCGACGGCCCAGCCGTCGTCCACCGGCAAGTCGCCTTCCGCGGACGCCTGTTTGCGCCAACTTCGGGACTCGACACCCTGCGCGTCCCCCTCGACTTGGAGGAAGTGTACTTTCTCGACGAGGTATCCTTCAGCCAAGTCGCGTTCCTCGCCCCAGTGCGCTTTGAACGCGCTCACTTCGCCGGCGGCCTCTCCTTTGCCGAAGCGCGTTTTACCGACGACTTCGCCTTGCGCGCAAGCCATCTGGCCAAACACACGACCTTCCAAAAAACCCACTTCCTCGGCGATGCCGACCTAACCGCAAGCCGCTTCGCCGGAGTCGCCTCTTTCGTCGGCGCGCGCTTTGCCGACCAACGCGCCAACTTCGCCCAGACCCAATTCGACAACGCCGCCTACTTCGAGCAGGCCGCCTTTGCCGCGCCAGTCACCTTCACCGACGCCGCTTTCGCCGGAATCGCCTCTTTCAAGGAGACCACTTGGGCGCAGCCTCTATCTTTCGCTGGAGTCCGCTTCGCCGACCGAGCGCTGTTTTGGGACGCGCGCTTCGCCGAAGACGTGTCCTTCGACAGCGGACGTGCCGACGGAGAAGCCGCCTTCGACCGAGCGCGGTTCAGCGGCGAGGCATCCTTTGCCGACTTCACCTTTGCGCGGGCGGCGCGCTTTCGCAGTGCGACCTTTGGCCAAGCCCGCTTTGACGGAGCTTACTTCCGCCAAGAAGCCGACTTCAGCGAGAGCGAGGGCCGCATCATCCACCTCGGCGCATTCTTCAACCGCTCCCTCGACCTGAGCCGCGCTGCCTTCGCCCTGATCGACCTGCGGACAGCCGGAGCGGATTCGACCTTCGCCGCGGACAGCCACCTCTACTTGCACCAGCCGCGCTTCGGCCGCATCCAAGTGCGTTGGCCCCAGCTAGCAGGCCATCTCGCCACAGCCGACTCAACCCACGCCGCCCTCGACCCAACCTACGCCGCCCTGTACCACCAATTCCTAGCCCAAGGCTTGAACGGCGATGCCGCAGCCTGCCACGCCGAGCGCATGGACCACCAGCGCCTCGCACGCGCCTGGAACGAGCCAGCGCGCTGGGGCCTAGAACTGTGGCGACTAAGTTCGAATTACGGCACAGCCCCCCAGCGAATAATCGCCTTTATGATCGCCATCGTCCTCCTCTGCGGCTTGGCGTACCGCACAGCTTCCAACTCCATGTGCTCCGCCTCCGGCGCAACCCACCCCACCCTTGCCAACTGCATCGTCTTCAGCCTCTACACCTTCATCCACGTCAACTCCCGCGCTTGGGATGCGACGGGCAAGCTCAAGCTCCTCGCTGTCGCCGAGGCCCTGCTAGGCTGGGTGTCCTTCGGCCTGCTCATCGCCGTAGCTTTGGCCCACGTGCTGTGACTTGGCCTCTTCTACCTTATTGCTGGCGGTCCGCTACTAGCACCCCGCCCCTTGCCCAGTTCTCGCGCTCGCATTCTTCGAGCACTACCGTCGTCCCCTCCCGGGGCGCATCGCAGGTATCCACGATGGCTTGGGTCAGCGCTTCGACTAAGGCCCGCTTCTGCTCGGTGGAACGCCCTGCAAGCATCTTCACGTTGATAAACGGCATCGTCCGTTCTCCTGTTTAGTGGTTAGTAGACATGTGTCTGGTCTCACAATCTGCACGCTCGCGTATCCGATTTCAAGTATGGGGTCTCGCCCTCGCCAGCATCCTCAGCGCCTGCGCCCCTAAAGACCCTCCAGCACCGCTAGTGCATTTCGCCGACGCTGGAGACGCCGCTGGCATCGACTTCGTTCACTACAATGGCTTTTCCGGCTCCTACTACTACGTCGAAACCTTCGGTGCCGGAGCCGCCTTCCTCGACTACGACGGCGACGGTCGCCTCGACCTCTACCTCGTCAACGGCACCTACCTGACCGGGCATCCCCCAGATCCACTGCCGGTCAACCGCCTCTATCGCAACGCAGGCGAGGGCACCTTCGCCGACGTCACCACCCACAGCGGCAGCGCCGACCCCGGCTACGGCTTTGGCGTCGCAGCCGCAGACTACGATGCCGACGGCGACCCCGACCTATTCGTCGCCAACTACGGCCCCAATGCCCTCTACCGCAACGACCAAGGCACCTTTGCCAAAACGCCAGCCGGCCTAGCAGATCCACGCTGGGGCTCCAGTGCCGCCTTCCTCGACTACGATCTCGACGGCGATCTCGATCTCTTCGTCGCCAACTACGTGCGCTACGCTCTCGACGATGAATCCGTTTGCCAACAGGGCCAAGTGCGCTCGTACTGCGAGCCGAGCGTGTACGACCCCACCAGCGACCTCCTCTACCGCAACGACGGCAACACCTTCGCCGACGTCACCGAGGCGACCGGCATCACACTCAAGGGCAAGGGGCTGGGCGTCGCCCTAGCCGACTACGACCGCGACGGCGACACCGACATCTACGTGGCCAACGACGGCACCATGAACTTCCTCTACGCCAACCAGCACAGCACCTTCGCCGAAGTGGGCTTGATTGCCGGCACCCGCTACAACGAGCACGGGCACGCCGACGCAGGCATGGGCGTCGATTTTGGCGACTACGACCGCGATGGCGACGCCGATCTCTTTGTCACCAACTTCGCCTTTGAAACCAACGCCCTCTACCGCAACGACGGCCAAGGCCAATTCGCCGTCGCCACCCAGCGCTTGGGGCTGGCCGATCCCTCGTACCGGCCCCTCGGCTTTGGCACCAAGTTCTTCGACTACGACAACGACGGAGACCTCGACCTCTTCGCTGCCAACGGCCACGTCATCGACCGCATTGCAGAGGTGGATTCGAGCCAGACCTATCGGCAACCCAACCAGATGTTCAGCAACGACGCGGGTCGCCGCTTTGCCGACGTCTCGGCTGCGTTGGGACCAGATTTCCAAAAGGCCAACGCCGGCCGGGCCACCGCAGTCGCCGACTACGACGACGACGGCGACCTCGATCTCCTAGTGACCACGGTAGCGGCCCAGCCACGACTGTTGCGCAACGACGGTGGCAAT
>JAJEEZ010000591.1:0-3469 GCA_022820705.1 Candidatus Latescibacterota bacterium
CAAAGACGGAGCGAAGTTGGTGGAGAATGTCGAGGATGTGCTAGAGGAATTGACCATGTGGGCGGTACCGCTCCCGCAAAGCGAACCTGTGCCCGCACCGTCTCTGCCCCCAGAGGACGAGAGCGTCTATGCCCTGCTGTCGCGCCAGCCCCGGCACATCGACGAACTCGCCCAACACAGCGCCCTGCCGCCGGCGACCCTGCTCGACGTGCTGCTGAGGCTGGAACTCGACGGCCTAGTCGATCAGCTCGCGGGCAAGCGATTTTTGCGGCGAGCGGGGTAATCCAGTAGCCGGTGGTCAGTCTCAACTCCCGACTCTTGAGGCGGGGGCTGATCACAGGTCACTGGCCACTATCGTCCGAATCCCCGATCTGCAAAGGTTCATCGCGTTGGGATTTGTCGCGGAAAAAAGGCCGCGCCAAACGCCACACCACGTACGCTGCGGCGAGTGCGGCAACGGCGATGGCCACCGGCGTTTGCCAGTCCATGTCAAAGCCCCAGAGCCGTGCCGACTTGATAGGTCGCCAAGGCTCCGAGATAGGCGAGGGCCGTCATATAGCCAAAGCTGAACAGGGACCAGCGATAGGAGCCGGTCTCTTTTTTTATGACGACTAGTGTCGAGAGGCACTGGGCGCAGAGGGCGAAAAATACCATAATCGACAGCGCCACCGGCAGCGTGTAAATCGGCCGGCCATCCGGCCACGTAGCAGCGGCCAAGGTCGTGCGCAGCGTTTCGGAGCCTTCGTCTTCGCCCGCGCCGAGGCTGTAGATGGTGCCCAAGGCCGAGATGATGACTTCGCGAGCCGGGAAAGAAGCGATGACCGCCATGCCGATGCGCCAGTCCCATCCCAAAGGACGCACAGCCGGCGCGACCCAATGCCCGGCTTGACCGAGATAGCTGTTTTCTACTAACTCAGCCGCTTGGTGCTTTTCCAAAGCGTCGAGGGCTGCGGGCGCGACCGCTTGGCGCTCGATTTGGTGGCGCTCGACCACGGCTTCCGAGCGCGGGAAGTACGCCAGCGCCCACATCGCAATCGTCGTAGCCAAGATGAGGCTGCCAGCACGGACGACAAAGGCCCGGCTGCTGTGGTACACGCGCAGCAATACCGTGCGCAGGTCGGGCGTCTTGTACGAAGGCAACTCCAGCAGAAAGGGCGGGGGATCGCCCTTGAGCAAGGTCCGCTTGAGCAACCAAGCCACTGGGATGGCGACGAGTGCGCCGAGGCAATAGAAGGCGAGCAGGGTCAGCGCCTGCAAACCAACAACCCCACCCAACAGCGGGCGGTCCGGGACAAAGGCTCCGATGAAGAGCACGTACACCGGCAGGCGCGCCGAGCAACTCATCAGCGGCGCGACCAAGATGGTGGCAAAGCGGTCGCGCCGATCCTCAATGGTGCGAGTGGCCATAATGCCCGGGACGGCGCAGGCAAAGCTGGACAGCAGGGGCATGAAGGCCGTGCCAGACAGCCCCACACGGGTGAGCAGCCGATCCATCAACAGCGCCGCCCGCGCCATGTAGCCACTGTCTTCGAGCAGGGCGATAAAAAAGAACAAAATGGCGATCTGCGGCAGGAAGATGAGCACGCCGCCGACGCCGGCGATGAGGCCATCGATGACGAGGCTTTGCAGGGCACCGGGGGGAATGAGCGCCGCCACGCGGTCGCCGCAGGCAGCAAAGAGCGCGTCAATGCCATCCATCAGCGGCCCCGACCAAGTGTAAATAGCCTCGAACACCAAGACGTTGATTAGCACAAAAATCGCCACGCCAAAGAGGCGGTGCGCGAGAATGCGGTCGGCCCGATCGGAGCGGCGGCCCTCTAGGCGACTGGGCTGGTCAATCGCCCGTGCGAGCAAGCCATCAATCCAAGCATAGCGGGCGTTGCTTTCTAGCTCGGACAGAGCATCCGCACCGGCCATGCGTAGGTCGTGCAAGCGGTCCGCGATGCCATCACCAGCGGACGCCAACAAGCGGCGCTCGGCATAACCGTCTTCATCGACTAGTGCGCGCAGGGCCTCTACCGAAGAGAGCGGCTCGGGGACTGCGGCTTGCAACTCGGTAGTGGCGCGCTGGAGTTGGTCGGGCAAATCCACCTGCTGTGGCTGCGCGGGTGCGGGATCCGCGCTCAAGGACGCCAACGTGCGGCGCAACTCGTCCAACCCCTGCCGCCGGTGGGCGCAGATGGGCACCACTGGCGCACCAAGCGCCTCAGACAAAGCACGGGCGTCGATGCGAATGCCCCGCCGGATGGCTATGTCCCCCATGTTGAGGGCCACGACCAAGGGCAATCCTATTTCCGCAAGTTGAGAAACCAAGTAAAAATTGCGCCGCAGGTTGCTGGCATCGACGACCGCCAAAATGCCATCTATAGACGGCGCGTCTTGCTGTTGGCCCAAGAGCACGTCAATGGCCAACATCTCGTCGGGCGAGTGCGCGGCAAGGCTATAGGCACCGGGCAGGTCAATCAGCGCTAGCGCGTCGTTCCCATCCAGCGCCAGGGTCCCCACTTTGTATTCCACCGTGACGCCCGGGTAGTTGCCGGAGTGCTGCGCAAGGCCGGTCAGCGCGTTAAAAAGCGTGGTTTTGCCCGTATTGGGGTTGCCAATAAGTGCGAGGGTCCGCACGGAGCGTCTGCTGAGCAGGAAAAACTAGGGGACGAGGCGGATGGCGGCAGCATCCCTGCGCCGCAGCGCAAGGCGGGTCTGTCCTATTTGGACGATGATCGCGGTCCCGGAGCGCAAAACGCGCAAGTGCTCGCCGGGCAAAAAGCCCAATTCGCGCAGGCGGGCGGCCAAGCGCGCAGGGGCCAAAATTTCGGCGACGACAGCTTCGGCGTGCCGAGGCAGTTGCGATAAGTCGAGCGGAGAGTCTGAGGTGCGGGGGGTTTTGCTAAGTTCCACGAGATAGCTCCGGCCAGATAAGGCGACAATCAGATTGGCTGCGGGAATAGGTGTTTAAGATGCCAATAAGCTGTTCTGTATGCCAAACTTCTGTAAATATAGTCAACCGAGGAGCAATACGTCAATGCGTTTTTTATGCGATTTTAAAAAAATATCAACCGGCTAAAATTCGACAAGCGATGAGACCTTATCCATTTTAGTTCCGATCTACGCCACGCGATTTTGCCAAAAGAAAGCAGGGTAGCTATGACAAAGTGGATTCTAGGGGTGCTGTTGCTCGGCGCGGCTCACGTGGGCGCGGTGGATTTTTACGCGCACTGGGCCGACGGAAAGGCCGAGATTTCTAGCTACGAGGTGGTTCAGCCGCGCTACGGCGAGCTGCGGCAGGGGTACGGGGTGATGATTTTCGTGACCGAGAGCCTGCATCGGCAGACCTTTATCAAGGCCGATCCGCCGACGCCGAAGGCCGACCAATTCTACGCGCTCAAGCTCAACCACATCCTCAACTTTACGACCGGGATTTACGATTATTCGGTGATGACTTCGGTGTTCAGTCAAGTGGCGGGCGAGC
>JAJEEZ010000499.1:0-10993 GCA_022820705.1 Candidatus Latescibacterota bacterium
CCAAAAGGCTGGTACGGCCCGCCCCACTCAATGCCCGCCTCTACCGAGCGCAGCCGACCTTCCTCAATCGCCGGATTGGGCCGCGGCCTCCAGTCCCGGTTCAACAGACTGAAAGCGGTCGTCTCCTGTAGCGAAGAATGCTCCTCGTGATTAAAGCCCACTTGCAAGCCGACCTGGCCCGGCAGAGAAAAATGAAGCCGTGCTCGCAACCTTTCATTCCAGTAATAATCGAAATAGTCGTCCAAGCCCAGCAGAAACTGGCCGCTGTTGAGCAACGGGAAATAGCTGTCCGAAGGAATGCGCGGCACCGGCCCTTTCCCGTATTCCAGAGCCACCTTGCCTGCTGTCCGCTGCCAGCCGACCCGCCCCCGGTAAGACCAGCGCTTCAGACCAACGTTGTATCCGGTAGTAACACCGGTCTCCAGTCCGCCGCCCAAGCCCCTGCTCCCCTCCAGCCCCAGATGCGCCCCACTCACCCGGTCGTACCGCAAAGCGGGCTTCAGACTGACCGATCCCCAGCGCGACGGCTCCACCCTCACTCCCGTCTTTTTCGTGGCCTGTTCCGTCCGCTCCTCCGTCTCTTCCGCCTGCTCCTTCACCAACAAACGGGCGAGAAACCCCGTCGGCTGGAAGGCATTTTCGAACTGCATAGTGCTGTCGATGGTCTCATAAGCGGCTTGTTCCCGCGCCGACAGGGGCACCTTGTCGGCCAGCCGGACAAAGGAACTGTCCTGGGCCACGGCCAGCGAATCGACCCGCAGCACTTCCTCGCTGGCGTAGAGCGAATCGGGCATATCGACATTGACTTGGCAATCGCTCAGCCGCGTTATCACATTGTATTTAATCGTGGGAAAGTGCAGCCCCACCGTGCTGATTTTTACTGCCATAGAAGCTAGGTAATCGACTGGCAGCCACACCCCTCCGGCAAAGCCGCGGAACTGTTGTTGGTAGGCAAAATCCATGTGCTCGATCAGGGGCAGGGGAATAGCCGAGGTCGTGGTCGCCCGGCTGGGTGCCAACTCTACTTCGAGCAAGGCGAAATCCTCGTCCAAGACTGCGACGCGGCCGACAAAAGCGGCCTGCAATTTATTTTTTGGCTCGACTGAAATGTCGAATACCACCTTATCGTCCAAATAGCGCCGGCCGATCAAGTCGAAGCGGTAGTGCTTGAGGGCATCGGGATGGGTTGGACCGATCAGGGTGTGGCCGATAAAGGGGATATCGTCGTCGTAGAAATTCGCAAATCCCGCAAAGGCCGAGATGTATGCTTCTTGGGCCTCCAAATTTTGGGTCACGCGCCTCGACTTGACCACTTCGCGCAGCCCTCGCTCCCGCTCCCAATAAATCTCCGAGGCCATTTCGCCGATCGAGACGATGCCTTCTTCGTTTTCCAAAACGCGCCGGACATAGGCTTGTGCCTGATAGCTGGCCAAGCTGGGCCGCCACTCCTGTTTGCGGCGAATGACTTGGCGCATGATGTGCTCGGCTGAGATTTCGGCAGTCACCACGATGGGGTCGAACAGAAAGGGCACTGGCGTCAAGGCGAAATCGATCCGCTCCGCAGGGGCCGTCACCTCGCGCTCTTGGGAGACGTAGCCGATATAACTCACTGTCAACGTCGCTGGTAACTGCTGCACCTTGAGCGAGTACTCGCCCTCGTCGTTAGCTATGGTCCCGCGATAGGTGTCGGCTAGCTGTACGGTAGCCGCTGGCAGGGGCTGCCCGGTGGACGCATCGGTGACGGTGCCGCGCACCAGCCACGGCTGAGCATGGACTAGGGGGACGGTCCATAAGGTCACCAAGACAGCCATCGTCAAAAGCAAATTCGCACTAATTTTTTTGCAGTCCATAATATCCCAACTCATTCGTAGTGAGGTACCTCTAGCGAAACTGGTAGTTCCGGTGAATGGTTGTAGAATGCTCAAAGCTCGTTCAACAGCGAGCCGATGACCATATCGATCCTGTCAGCGGTATCAGGACTGTAGCCATGGATATCGTAGGCGACTTTACCGTCGCCGTCTATTATCACATGACGCGGATAACCTTGGCCGAAAACATGCACAGCCTCGTCATCCGCCAAAGCGATGTCAAAGGTAAACGGATGCTTCTCCAAAAACGGCGTCAACTCCGCCATTTCATTGTGGGCGATAGCGAGGAATTCGACGTCGCGGTCCGCGTACTTCTCGACCAGTTCGTTGAGTTCGGGAATCTCCTTGATGCAGGGTGGACAGAAGGTTTGCCACCAGTTAATGACCACGGGCTTGCCGCGCAGTGCCGTCAGATCAATGGTGGTGCTGTCGAGCCGAGTAACGGTGACATTCGGCATCTCGAATCCCACAGCGAGGGCGACTGTTTGATCGCTGCGCTCAATCACTAGTTGATCCCCCGTCGCCGACACGTGGGCTAGTTTGTATGCCTGACCGTCGATCAAGAAGGGTTCGTTGACCCAGAAGGCCTCGTCCTCCAGCACCTCAGTTTGGCCGTATAAACTGGTCAAGAATACGCCGTCCCCGTCGCGGTCAATCATGAGCTGATGTAAAGTAAGGTCCAGTGAGTCAGCAGGTAGGGTATAGGCCAAGAAACCCGGAGACCTCATTATTGCCAAGGCATAGCGCCTGTCTCCGATGGTTGCCTTGCCCAAGCGCAGTCCTAAGGGGCGGTGCAACACGTCATTTCGTTCGCGGCTGATAAAGAGTTCGATCTTGGACTCTGGCGCTTGACCAGCGGGGGGTACGGTCAACTCAACTCGCAGAGCATCATCAGCCGGAACGTAGTCGAAAGAACCTTTTATCAACTGGAGTTGCTGCGGCTGTGCAGTAGAATCGGCAACGACGAAGGCAATATCCTGTCCGTCGTTATCTTGTCCCACTATGACAATCGGCTCAGCCGACGAATCGTCGAACGACAGGCGGGCGTGTAAGGACTCGTGGATTTCTAGCTCAGCAACCGGTTGGATCTCGGGCAACCCTTCCACCAACTGCGAGCCGCCCAAAGCGCGCATTAGACCAGGCTGGAAGAGATGCTCTACGGAATCCTCGCGCACGGATTCCATTTTCACCGTGATACTCTCCGCGCCGGCCTCTCCATAACTGAACGCCGTGGCGACGAGCGCGATGATGGTGATTGCAGATTTGATCGATTTCATGTCATCCTCCTATGGATGTGTGAAGTGCGTTTAGGTTTGTTCGGGCTTCGGACAGCCACATTTCGACTCATTCGTGGTGCAGCGCCTCGACCGGCCGCACCTGACAAGCCAGCCGCCCTGGATACAGGCTGCACACGATCACGAGGCCGTAAATTACCAGCGCCGCAAAGGCCAGACTGAGTGCATAGATCCCGCTGGTGTAATTGAGCAGTTCCAGCAATGGGAATTGCAAGACGAGCAACAGGCCAGCAATTACGCCGATGCTGGCGACCACCACTATCTCGCCCGCCAACTGCGCGTAGATACTGGCTGCCGACCCGCCCAAGGCCCTTCTCAGACCGATCTCCTCGATTCTCAGCGTCGTCCGCTGCCACAGCACGCCGCTCAACGACAGCGCCACCATGCCCAACACCAACACCGAGACGACCCCGAGAGCGAACAAGGGGACTAGAGTCAACTTGAACGACGAGGCTCGGGAATCCGCTAAGGTCGTAATGTTGACTTCGTAGCCCGGTGCCATGGCCTTAAGCCGTCTGTCGATTTGCTCTTGGGCTGCCAACGGCGTACCGGGACGTACTTTGACTAAAAAATTGCCGCGATTTTCTTCTTCACCTTGGCGAGTAAACACGAAGAAACCAGGATCGGAAAACTCTCCGAGGCGGCGATAGTCAGAGACCACCCCGATGATCCGTTCGTTAGATCCCTGCCACTCTTCAATCTTTTGGCCGATGGTATCTTCACCGCCAAAGAGTGCCTCGCTCAGCGGCTGGGTTATCACGATCGGCTTCCAGTCCAGAGCCGCGTCCTCTTCGCCAAACCACCGCCCGCTGACCAAGTCAAGCCCGAGCGTCTGGTGGAACTGGTCCGAAACACTGCCAATGGAGACAAATCGTCCATCTACGGTAAATAGGGCCTGAAGACCGAGCCTATAGGGGAGGGCCATGTAATCCGCCGAGGAGACCGACTCAATCCAGTCGAATCCCTCTAAGGCCAGATAGACCTGTCTGCGGCTCACAGGCGGCTTCTCCCCACCGACCCGCCCGCTGACCCGATCCGGGTGGAAGTTCACGACCCATCTATTTTCGTAGGAAAATCCAAGGGGTCGCCAATAATTGCCGGCTTTGTCCATGGCGAGGGAGGCCGTGGTAAAAACGAGCAGGAAAGAAATGAAAATCTGGAGGGCAGTTAACGCGTTCGCCCTTTTGCGATTCCAGACTATCTTGCAGAGATGGCGTATCATTGCTTCCTCCTTCTGAGGGCCTCTACGATATGCAGGCGCGACATTTTCCACGCCGGATAGACGCCAGAAACCAGACCGAAGACTAAGGTCATCACCAAGCCGTAGAGGAAGATGCGATGGTTCAGATGGAATTCGGCGTATTGCACAATGTCGCTGGCACCGAGCATTTGTAGGACGAGAAACGTAAAGACCAGCCCCAAGGCACCGCCCAAGAGCGTGAGAATCACGTTCTCTACTAGGAACTGTCCCACCAAGGTGAGCGAAGATCCGCCAAATGCCTTGCGCACCCCGATCTCAGAGGCGCGCTCCAAGATGCGGGTAGTGTTGATATTGACTAAGCTGACCACCGGCAGGAGCATGAAGAGCAGGATGAGAACGCCAACCAGCGCTATGAACCCACGGCTCGTTAGCATGCTAAAGGAGAATATGCCATCCAAAGTATGTTCTAACAGCGTTGTCGGGCCGCCAGAGATGTGGTTGACTTGGTCGGGATTGGGGTATTCGACCCGGGTGAGTACATCGGCGAATTCCTCTTTGATAAGCGGTATTTCGGCCGCACTACGCGCCAAGATAAGTGCCTTATAGCCGCTAAACACCGAATCGTAACGCAGGTAATCATCTGTTTTTTGGGCGCTGATAGGCACCCAGATATCAGCAAAGGTCATCAGGCGGAATGCCGGCACATTGGATACGACCCCTACTACGCGGAACGCTTGATCCTTGAGTTCGATGTGCTTGCCCACGGCCTGATCCCCTCCGAAAAACACCCGGCGCGTCGCCTCGTTGATCACGGCCACCCGTTGGCCTTCCTCTACCTCTTGTACTGTATAGGGGCGGCCTTCGAGGAAGTCGAATTCGAGGATCTCCCAGAACACTCCATCTGTGTGCTTGAACCTAGATTCGATCTTCTCGCCTTTGCGGAACGTCGCTTTTGTGGACCAGCTAATCTCGGAAATGGACACCTTTTCCGCTTGGGTCAGTGAAGACACATACCGTTTCAAAAAGGCATAGCTAGGCGGGCTCACCTTATAGCTCTTCTCTCCCAATTTTTCCCCTTTTATCGACTGCAGAATGAGCGTCCGATCCGCCCGCGTCTCCGGCGGGAAGGAGCCAAAGACGTGGTCGAACAAGGCCGTCATTACCATCAGCACCATGAGCGTGAAGCTGATGGTAACGAGGCTGATGCAGGTAAAAACCTTGCGCCGTAGCAGAACCTTGAGCGCCATTTTGATGTAGTTCTTCAGCATCTCGTCCTCCTCTCACTGAACCTGTCGCCCGTCGAAGAGCCGCACCGTGCGCCCAGTGCGATCTGCTAGGCGCTGGTCGTGCGTCACCATGACGATGGTGGTGCCCTCTTCGTTGAGCTGGTGCATGATGCCCATGATTTCGTCGCCCATCTGGCTGTCCAAATTGCCCGTTGGCTCGTCGGCCAGCAGGATGTGCGGCTGCGCGACAATGGCCCGGGCTACAGCCACGCGCTGCTGCTGCCCACCCGACAGTTGCGACGGGAAGTGCTTCACCCGCGAACTCAGCCCCACCCGATCCAGCGCCTTCAGTGCCATCTGCCGCCGCTCCTTGCCCGACAGCCCGCGGCGATAGAGCAGGGGAATCTCCACGTTATCGACCACGTTCAAATCGGCGATTAGGTGGAAGCTCTGGAAGATGAAACCGACTTCCTCGTTGCGGATGCGCGCCAAGTAGCGATCGGCATAGGAATTGATGTGGCGTCCGTTCAGGCTCAGGTCGCCAGCGGTCGGCTCGTCGAGCAAGCCGATGACGTTGAGCAGCGTGCTCTTGCCCGAGCCGGACGGCCCCATCACCGAGATGAACTCTCCCTCGTCAACGGCGAAATTGATGTTGCTCAAAGCCAAGGTCTCGACTTGCTCGGTGCGGTACACCTTTTCGATGCTTTCGAGTTTAATCATGGCAGTCTCCTTTATTTGATTTGGACTTCGTCCAAGTGCAGGTAATCTTTCACATCCGAGATAATCACCTCGTCGCCTTCGATTAATCCCTCCTCCACCTCGTAGTACTCGAAATTGGCAATGCCGATGCGCACCTCGGTCTTCACGGCAGTTTGGCCGCGCACCACAAAGACCTCGTGTAGGCCCTCCCGCCCGCTGATGAACGGCCCCCGCTTGACGCGCAGGGCGCGGTCCTTGCGCGCAGTGACGATATAGGCGTCCACCCGCTGGTTGGGCCGCAGCAGCGCATGCGATGAATCCTCTAATTCGACTTCGAGCTGGATGACCCCACCCTCAACCGTGGGCAGGATGCGGGCGATGTGGCCCTTTACGTATTCTTCTTCATTAATGCGCGACCGCACCCACAGTCCGGTCTGGAGCCGACGAGCGTGGATATCGGAAACAGTGACATCCACGCGGAACGAGCTGAGGTCGGCGATGCGGGCGATTTCCTGGCCCTGGCTGATGGAAGCGCCGACTTCCGGCGCAATCGCGGTGAGCACGCCGTCTCGGTAGGCGCGGATGTGGGCGCGCTCCAAGCGGCGGCGGGCTTCCTCGACCTCGCGTTCGAGGATATTCATCTCCAATTGCAGGGCCTCCAACTGGGCCTGAGTGGATTCGACGAGGTTGCGGCGGTCTTCTTCAAGTTGCTGCAATTCAATCTCAGCGCGCTGCTCTTGCAGGTGCGCTTGGCTCAACTCTTCCTCGGAGACCGCGCCAATATCCTGTAACTCGCGGAGCTGCGCGGTGCGGGTCTTAAAGCGCTGAAATTCCAAGTTCTTCAACTTCCAGCGCGTATCCAAGTCGCTCAGCTTTTTGCGTTCGTCCAATTCGAGTTGGGTGCGGCGATTCTGCTTGAGGGCCAATTCTTCGGCCCGTTTCTCGACGTCGAGCCGCGCGGCGTTCAAGTCCAGTTCGACGATGGGCTGTCCCTGCTGCAACATGGCTCCCGGCTTTTGCAGGATGCGCACCAGCCGCGTATTGATGGGGCTAAAGATGATCTGCTCGAACTGGGGTACCACCGTGCCCGAAGCAGTAATCGTCTCTTCCACTGCTCCCCACTGCACCTGCGCGGTGCGGATGCGGTCGGGGTCCAGCGCCGGCCTGATCCAACTGGGCAACCAAACAGAGAGCCAGAGGAGCGCAGCCACTCCCACCACTGCATAGGCGATGCGCTTGCCGCGCTGGCGTCGCAGGAAGGTGGGGTCTATTGGGCGGTCCATAGCGTTCACGGTTCATTCCTCCTCTTGTCATTTGTATAACAAATTCCGTGCCAAAGCGACAAATGATTGTTTTTACTTAATTTATATTTTTCTGGATAGGGCGTTTTCGTCCGCTTTTGAACAATCACTGTTCATTTTCGGACAGTCGTTCGGAATCGGGAGGGGACAAAAAAGGGCACCCACGAGGGGTGCCCCTACGGACGCAATCGGCGCGGAACCTATTCGACCCAGTGGCGGAATAAGGGCTGGACTGGGGCGGGCAACTCGGCGAAAACGCTGGCGGGCAGCGACGGCACGGCGTTTTCCTTGCGGCCGGTTTCGTCGGACAGGCGGCGGCGCTCGTCCGAGCCGGGGCGCAAGACCTCGACATTGAGCCACCAAGGGGCGTAGCGCACGACTACCGAGGTGCGGGGTTGGTGCGAGCGGTTGGGCGCGGTCGCGTGCCACAGGCGGCTGTCGAGCACGAGCACGCTGCCGGCTGGACCGCAGGCGTTTACTTCCGTGGGATAAGGAGCCAGTGGATCGACGCCATTGTCGCCGGTGGGGTTGTTCGGGGATCGGTGGCTGCCGGGGACAAGGAGAGTGCCGCCGTTTTCCTCGGTAAAAGGGGCCAGCATCCACAAGGTGGTCAGGTGGACCGTCGCGTCGGGATACGGCGCGGGGATGTGGCCGGCGTTGTTCTGGTTGAAGGGCCAGTCGGCGTGCCAGCCGCCGCGCTCGTTGCCGGGGTAGTTGATCGTGCCGGTGGTGAAGGAAATGCGCGGATGATGGCCTAACATCGCGCCGACCAAGGCGAGGAGATTTTCATCCGCGAGAAACGGCGCAAAGGACTGGTCGAAGTTGATCATGCCCGGCAGGTGGCCAATGCCGGATGGGGCTGCGGGATTGCGGTGCGCTGCGACCGCGGCCTCGACGCTATGGCGCACGTGCTCGATCTGGTCGTCTGGGATGACGTCTTCGACCACGCACCAGCCGTCTAGTTTTAGGTGCAGAAGCAGTCGTTCTAGTTGCATGAGCTCGCTCCCTGTCATCGGCTACATAATAGAATAGACTTTTGTCGGGGTGGCAATGGCGGGCGGCTTGACAGGGAAGGGGTGGTCGTGGAGTTTGGAGCGCATGGCAATTTTTTTGGGGATTAGCGGATGAGTATGGAAGGGGCACCGCCCCTCTGGTTAGTGCTGCCGCTGCTGATGGAATTCGGCTTTGGGCAGGTGTTCAAATGGGCCTCGCAGCACCGGTGCTACGCTCCGACCGTGGTATCGACCAACTATTGGGTGCTAGCGTCCATTCTGCTGCTCTATCTGGGATTCACAGGGCAATTGCAAGTACCGGCCGCCGCGGTAAAGGTCGGCGCGATCACTGGCATCGTCTTCATCAGCTCCATGCTGTTGATGACGCGCTTGTTGCGGACCTTTCGCGTGGCCTCGGTGTTGACCGCTTTCCGCCTCGCCATCGTCGTGCCGGTGGGGCTGGGCGTGCTGCTGTGGAACGAGCCGTTGGGCGGCCTTCAACTGCTGGGCTTGGGCTTGGCGTTGGTGGCCGTTTTGTTGATGTCGCGGCACGCTGGGCACCAGACCAATGTTTCGCGCTGGATCGCCACCGGGCTGCTGATATTGGTTTTCAGTATCCAGGGGATGAGTACCTCCTGTCTGCGCTGGGTGCATTACGCCGGCTTGGACGACGCCTATTTACAAGTGCTCATGGTCATCGGCTTTACCGCCGGGACTATTGGGGCCGCTGTGTTGTTGTGGGAGGCGCGGCAGCGCATTCGGCGCTTTGATTTGGCGGTGGGAGCTGGCATTGGGGTGTACAATCTGCTGGCCTTAATGGCTGTGCTTATCTCGCTCAAGCACGTGCCGGGCACGGTATTTTTCCCACTGGTGGGCTGCGGCGTGGTCATTTTGGACAATGTGACGGCACCGCTGTTGTGGAAAGAGCCGATCAGTCGGGCGGCCGTTTTGGGCGTGGGCGTGGGCGTGTTAGCCGTAATCTTGGTAGTTCAATAAAACTAAACGACGAGGAGTGAGAATTATGAGCAAGCGCTACAAAGCCGGAGTCATCGGGCGCACGGGTGCCGGCGACTACGGCCACGGGCTGGAAACCGTTTACCGGGACTTGGAGCAAGTGGATTTAGTCGCGGTGGCCGACCCCGATCCCGAGGGCCGCGCCGCAGCCGGCGAGCGCACGGGTGCCCAGCGGCTCTACGCCGATTACCGCCAGATGCTCGCCGACGAGGACTTGGACATAGTCAGCGTCTGTCCGCGGATGCCCGACTGCCACGCCGACATGGTCATCGCCTGCGCCGAGGCCGGGGTGCGCGGCGTGTTTATCGAGAAGCCGCTGACGCCCACTCTGCGCGAAGCCGACGCCCTGTTGGCGGCCTGTCAGGAGCACGGCGTCAAGACCGCGGTGGCGCACCGGCGCGCCAATCCCTACGAGGAGTACGGCAAAAAGCTGATTGACGAGGGCGTTATCGGCCAGCTACAAGTGCTGCGCAGCCACGGCAAGTCCGACCGCCGGGCTGGGTCTCAGGATCTGATGGTCTTGGGCACGCACATGATGGACAGTATGCGCTACTTCGCCGGGGCCGAGGTGGTTTGGGCTCACGGGCACGTCACGCAGGATGGGCGCGAGGTGACGTTGGACGATGTGCGGGAAGGGGACGAGCGCATTGGCTTGATCGCCGGCAATGGGGTGGCGGCGTACTACGTTTTTGCGAATGGAGTGACCGCGCATTTTGAATCGCAACCGGGCTATCCAAAGGGGCACAACAGCCGTTGGTTCGGCTTTGAGGCGCACGGCAGTGAGGGCATCATCGCCCTGCGCAATTCGCCCAACGGCGAGATGTACATCTATCGCCAAGGCATGTGGATCCCTGGCGAGGAGAACGGCACTTGGGAACGGGTGCTGTTGGACGAGTGGGAACAGTATTCAGCGGGCGAGCGCACGCACCAGAGCAATTTGATCATTGTGCGGGAATTGATCCAAGCCATTGAGGAGGATCGCCCGGTGCGGGCCTGTTCCAGCGGCGAGGACGGGCGAGCGGCGCTGGAGATGATCATGGCGGGACACGAGTCGCAGAGGTTGGGGACGCGGGTGTCTTTGCCGCTGGCGAATCGGGAGAATCCGTATGAGACTTGGCGGCGAGAGGATGGGGGAGAGGCGACACGCTAGGCTCGTCAGATCTCAGAAGAACTGTACTATCTCAAGTTATTTCAATAAGTTACGTAGAATATTCCAACCTCGCGGTATTGGTTGCAAATGTTTCTACGGATACGTACCTTCGGTTCATATAAGGGCGGTTACCCGAACCAATTGTTCGGGTACAAGTAGTTATCGGAAATAAAAAAAATTAACGGGCTGGCAATAGACAGATAGGACTACCACAAATGGAAGCTGAAATCACCGATATGGAGAAGGA
>JAJEEZ010000611.1:0-3035 GCA_022820705.1 Candidatus Latescibacterota bacterium
CTCGGTGCGGCCTCCGGTCAAGGTGCGATCAAAGCTGGGACGCATCAATTCGGTTAAAACGGGCGGTAGCTCGCCACGCTGAGCTGTGAGTGCCCATAGCGGCGGCACGGCGTGGGGCGGTTGCACCAAGCCAGTCCGATCGTCGGCTTTTTTGTACGCATACAGAGTACACCAGCGGGTCTCTTTGTCCGCTCCCTTCGCAGCCACGCCGTGTGCTCCGTGCGACAGGCAGCAGACGACCGAGCCGGGAGGCAGTTCGAGATGTTCGATGGCCAGTGGCTTCCCCGTGATGGGGTGGACGCGTCCCTTGAGCCAACCAGCTTCGATCTCCTCGTCGGTGGCCGCTCGGCAGTTGTCCGGGTCGCGGAACAAATGACTGCCGCGAATGAGCTTGAGGCCGCCATCGTCAGCGGCGCTAAAACCCTCGGGATAGCACAGGGTGAGGTTAGTATTGGGCTGGGCCTGGTATTTGGCCACATCGCGGATGGGGCCACAGTCGCGACCAGCACCGATCTTGTGACTGTGCCAACCGCCGCCAGCGTAACCCGGCGGCCGCGTGAGGAGCTGGTTGTGATCGAAATACACGGCTTCCGTGCCCAAGCACAGCTTCTGTAGGTGCAGCATCTGCGGATGGGTTAGCACATCCATGAGGAACGGGACGTGGCCAGCCGGGAAGTACTCGGTGAAAACGCTGTGCCGACGCAGGGTCAGCACGCCAGCCTCATCGGTTCTTTGCGGCGCTTTCTGGCTGCCGCCCAAGGCACCGGCAATAGCCTCGGCGCTCAGTTGACATTCGGGCGGTCGGCGGCCCAAGCGGGGCCAGTCTATTTGGCTCCAGTCCGCCTGCAAAAGGGCGTCGTTGCGCTGTTGGCCGTACTGCAGCGCCTCCGTCCAAGTCTCAATGACGGACGGGAGCACAATGCCCCGCAGCACGGCGTATCCATCGCGCAGATAGGTATCGCGGTCGAATTGAGCCTCCAACTTGTCCCAGTCAAAAATATCGCGGCGCTCGGCCTCCAAGCGCTCCCAGTCTCCTGCCGTCCATTGTAGAGGCGTCGGCTCATCGCCGAGGAAGTCCGGCCGACTCGCCCGAGCCAAATCGCTGGTGGAACAGTATAGAAAGCGCTCCCACAACGGATCGTCCAGTTGGTCTTCGAGCAAAGGATTGGGAGGCATGGACGTCACGAACTCATCCCCTCGTCAACGCCCTCAAAGAGCGAAGGGAAAAAGCGATGCGGATCAGCCGGCTCGCCAAAGAGGATTTGCTGCCGCCGGGTCAGGTCGGCTGGCGGTTGCACGCGCCTGTTGGTCCAAGCCATTTGCGAGACGCAGTATTTGTAGAGCAAGGCGCGCCGCTGGTGGTGCCCGTGCCAAGCGGCCGTCCCGTGAGTCAGGGCCTCGGTGAACAAAGTGACAGAGCCAGCCGGGGCCGAGGGAATAATCACGCAGGGGGCCTGTTCGGGCGCGTCGGCAATCGGTTGCGGCAGGATGAAATTACTCTTGTGGCTGCCGGGGATGCAGCAAAAGCCGCCGTAGTCCGGGCCGGCGTCGGTCAAGTTCCAAGTCGCCACGACAAAGCCGTTGAGTATCTGATTGTCGCGCAGAGGATGGTACTGGCCCGGCTGCGCCCCAGAGGTCGGCGACGTGGCACCGTAGTCGCTGTGCAAGGCTCCTCTGGCCATGCCGTGGCGCAAACACAAGCCGTAGATCCGGTCGAGGCGGAAGCAATCGCCCAAGCGGAAGCGCAGCACGGGCATGATCTGGGGATGGTCGAGCAGGTCGATAAAGGGCTGGCCCCAGTCCAAAAAGCCCGAGCCAGCAGGAGCGGAACCAAAGCGGCTGCCCTTCGCCGGCGGCAGGTGCGCGTCGAGCAAGTGGTTGAGGGCGGCCACTTCCTCGGCGTCGAGGACGTTTTCGAGCACCAAATAGCCCTGCACGTCGAATAGATATTGCAGCGTTTCGAGGTCGTTCATGGCTAATGAGGCGGAGACGGTGAAATCCCGAAAATTGTATCAACGGCCTCCAATATAGCCAGACCTGTCGCACGCTTCAATGAGCCGGACCGAGACTCCTCGGAAATTTTCAGGACAGCGTACGCCTATTTCTCACTTTAGTGTCCCTCTTCCTCACTCTCACTATGTTCTCCCTCACTAGGCGGCCCACCAATCCGCAGAACATGCCCATCCAAGTCCTCAACCAGCATCTCCCGCGCTCCCCAAGGCTCGTCAACAGGCTCCTTCTTTATGGTCGCTCCCGCTGCCGCGTACTCCTCGTGCAGCTTGTCAACATCGCCGACGTTGTAGTAAATCCACACAGGCCGGGCACCCTGCGAATTCTCGGCGAGAAAGACGTGTACCTCGCCATTGGATATGGAGGCAAAGGTCTTGTTGTCCTCCTCGGCGGGCCAGTCCCAGTCCTTGTTGAAACCGAGCACCGAGGTGTAGTGCTCAATGCTCGCCTCGACGCTTGCGACGTTCAGGATCGGCGTCATCGAGGTGAACGCCGTGGGCCCGGAATCATTGTCGTGTTCCTCGTGAGCACCGGCGATCGAGCTAACGCCGACGGCGATTCCTGCAACTACTACTGCTGCGACAATTCTGCGACCTCTCATGATTTTCCTCCCGTGGGTAAGTTCAATTCGGCAGAATTCGATTGTACCGCGCACGCCGAACCCGGTCAATGTTGACAGCCGCCCCCCGGCGCGAAGATATTGGAAGCTGCTCATCCCAACTCAGGAGACGCCCAGTGCCCAACAAACCGCCCAATGTCGTCCTCGTCTTCGCCGACCAATGGCGCGCCCAAGCCTTTGGATACGCTGGCGACCCCAACGTGCAAACCCCCAATTTGGACGCCCTAGCGCGCCGCAGCATCAACTGCACCCATGCAGTATCTGGCTGCTCGGTGTGCTCACCAGCGCGAGCCTCACTCCTAACCGGTCAATACCCCCTCACACACGGCGTCTTCGTCAACGACGTAGAGCTAGGCCAAGACGCCACGAGCATCGCGCAGGCTTTCAGCGCGGGCGGCTACGACAC
>JAJEEZ010000445.1:0-3037 GCA_022820705.1 Candidatus Latescibacterota bacterium
TCCTTCGACCGACCCGAGCCGATCAACCACATTCCCGAACACGTCGAGATCACCGACCCCATCGCGGGACGCGCGGCCTGCCATGTCGCCCCAGCCGAGTGGCGCTTCCTCGGCTGGCTAGAGCGCGAGGGTTATGCTTACGACCTGTACGCCGAGACCCAATTTCACTTTGGCCAACTCGACCTCGACCAATACAAAATCCTCATCACCACCACTCATCCCGAATACTGGTCGCGCAAGATGTACTACGACGTCAAGGCGTGGGTGCGCGAGCGCGGCGGCAAATTCATGTACTTGGGCGGCAACGGCCTCAACTGCGAGGTGGAACTACTCGACGAGCAGACGATGAAAGTCAAAAACGGCGACGGGCGCGTCCAGCGAGCCGAGGGCCACGATAGCCGCTTTCACCAGTACAACGAGTCTGAGGCCAACCTGCTCGGCGTGGTCTTTACCCATCCGGGCATTATGACGGCCGCACCGTACCAAGTCCTCGCCGCCGACCACTGGATTTTTGCCAACACGGGCGTCAAAAACGGCGATACCTTCGGCGAGGCCAGCCTACACGAGCGGATCCCCGGCGGAGCCTCCGGCCACGAGACCGACAAAACCTCGCCCTTTTCGCCCCCCGGCACCGAAATCGTCGCTCGCGGCCTCAACCCCGACCACGGCGGCGCGGAAATCGTCCACTACGAGACAGCCAGCGGCGGCGCGGTTTTTTCCGTCGGCTCCATCACCTATCCGGCCTCAATTCTGGTCGATGAGACCGTCTCGCGCATCACCGCAAACGTCATCGAGCGCTTTGGCGCAGCATAGCCAAGGCACCCGTTTGGTTTTATTCTAAGATGTTTTAACCACCCGTAGGGAATCCCGATGACGACCAGCAACGTGACAACAAACAACACCGACCTAAACTGGATCGCCAACTACATCTGGGGCATCGCCGACGACGTCCTGCGCGACCTATACGTGCGCGGCAAGTACCGCGACGTGATTCTACCGATGACCGTGCTGCGCCGGCTCGACGCGGTGCTGGAAGACAGCAAGCAGGCGGTCTTGGACATGAAAACCACCCTCGACAACGCCAGCGTCATCGAACAGGATCCAACTCTGCGACAGATCGCGGGACAGGCCTTCTACAACACCTCCAAGTTCACCCTGAGCGACCTACGCGCCCGCGCCAATCGTCAGCAACTCGAAGCCGACTTCCGGGCTTGGCTCGACGGGTTCTCGCCCAGCGTCCAAGACATTCTCGAAAACTTCGAGTTCCGCAACCAAGTCTCGCGGCTTTCTAGGGCCGACGCCCTCGGCACGCTTATCGAGAAGCTCACCTCTCCCGACATCAACCTGAGCCCGGCCCCAGTACACTACGCCGACGGCACGGTCAGGCACCCCGGCCTCGACAACCACGGCATGGGCACGATTTTCGAGGAGCTGATCCGGCGCTTCAACGAGGAGAACAACGAGGAGGCGGGCGAACACTGGACCCCGCGCGACGCCGTAACCCTGATGGCGAAGCTGGTCTTCCTACCCGTCGCCGACCAGATCAAGTCCGGCACTTACCTTATCTACGACGGAGCCTGCGGCACCGGCGGTATGCTGACCGTGGCCGAGGACGTGCTTCAGCAACTCGCCGCCGACCACGACAAGGAAGTCTCCACCCACCTCTACGGCCAAGAGATCAACGCCGAGACCTACGCCATCTGCAAGGCCGACCTGCTGCTGAAGGGAGATGGAGACGCCGCCGACAACATCGTGGGCGGCCCGGAGCACTCCACCTTGGCCAACGACGCCTTCCCCTCCCAAGAGTTCGACTTCATGCTCTCCAATCCGCCCTACGGCAAGAGTTGGAAGACCGATTTGGAGCGCATGGGCGGCAAGCGCGACATGCGCGACCCGCGCTTCGTGATCGAGCACGCCGACGATCCCGAGTATTCCTTGGTCACCCGCTCCATCGACGGCCAGATGCTCTTTCTCGCCAATAAGCTCTCCAAGATGAAGCCGGGCGGCAGCCGCATCGCCGAGGTACACAACGGCAGTTCCCTGTTCACCGGCGACGCTGGCCAAGGCGAGAGCAACATTCGCCGCTGGATCATCGAGAACGACTGGCTGGAGGCGATCGTCGCCCTGCCGCTCAACATGTTCTACAACACCGGCATCGCCACCTACGTCTGGGTGCTCACCAGCCGCAAGCCAGAGCATCGCCGGGGCAAGGTGCAGTTGATCGACGCCACCGAGTGGCACCGGCCGCTGCGCAAGAACTTGGGCAAGAAGAACTGCGAGCTTGGCGAGGCGGACATCCAGCGCATCTGCGATACCTTCCTCGCCTTTGAGGAGAGCGAACAGAGCAAGATCTTCGACAACGACGCCTTCGGCTACTGGAAGGTGACGGTCGAGCGACCGCTGCGGCTCGAAGGGGCCGACCCCAACCGCGCTTACAAAGCCGCCGAGATCAAGAAGCTGAAGGAGGACTGCGAGCGCAGCGAGACCGCGCCGCCCGTCATCAAAAAGATCCACAAGAGAGGCACAGAGGCCGACCCGCTGCGCGGCCGGTTCGAGGTTACTGTCAACGGCAAGCCCGTCGTGGTGGAGTACGAACCGGACACTGACCTGCGCGACACCGAGCAGATTCCGCTGCAAGAGGAAGGCGGCATCGAAGCGTTCCTGCAACGCGAGGTCCTGCCCTATGCGGCTGACGCTTGGTACCAACCGGACAGCGTGAGGATCGGCTACGAGATCAGCTTTACCCGATATTTCTACAAGCCGCAGCCGATGCGGACGCTGGAGGAGATTCGGGCCGACATTCTGGAGTTAGAGAAAGAAACAGAAGGGTTGCTGGGTGAGATACTGGGCGAAAGTCAACGGCCAGCGGCCATATAGAGCAGGGACGAGCGATGTCCAGCACCGAGATCATCTTTGAAGTCAGAGAAGACGAAGTGGGCCCGTGGCAGGCACCGAACTCAGGAGGAAATGGAAATGACAACGGAAACCCTGAATCAACACATTGAGATCACCCCAGGCATATCAAGTGGCAAACCCC
>JAJEEZ010000384.1:0-3082 GCA_022820705.1 Candidatus Latescibacterota bacterium
CGCGCCAGCCATCGGCCACGGCCGCGAGCACTGATTCATAGGGCGGGTCGGCGCTGGGCAGGGTCGGCTTCTGCGGCTGGGTGGCGTCGCAATTGCCGGGAGCGAGGTCGTCGCAGCAGCGATTGAAGCCCTCGTCGATGACGCTTTCGAGGACGACCAAACCGGAGGCGACAAAGTCCATGACGCCGTCGTCGTCTAGCGTCGGTTTAATTGGCGACATCAGTTCCTCCTAAACGAATTTTTCGAGCACGAACTCATAGCCGAGATAGTCGTTGTCCTGACCCTCGTACGCGTAGAGCTTGGCAATGGGAAACTGCACCACGCGCCAGCCATCGGCCACGGCCGCGAGCACTGATTCATAGGGCGGGTCGGCGCTGGGCAGGGTCGGCTTCTGCGGCTGGGTGGCGTCGTACAAGGCCCAGCTAGCCAGCGGCGAGCGCATATTGGTCGATTTGGCATAGAGGTAGAGGATCTGCTGGCGGGGTTCGGCGAGCAACTCACCGAGGCGGTCGAGATCCGCGGCGGTAATCGCCTCGGTGCGGAGCTTGTCTCGACACTGTGCCAACCAGTTTTTTACAGCTTCGTGCATATAGGCTCCCTATGGCGTCGGCGACATAAGAAAGTGCCCTCGTGTAGCGCGGTCAATAACCAGCGATGCACCTAGTAATCAACCACCACCTTGACGGTTTGGGGCTGGAGCGCTGCGTCGAAACCAGCGACTAAGTCGGGAAAGGGGACGCACTGCGAGATGAGAGGAGTCACGTCTAATTGCCGCCGCGCCAACAGGTCCAGGGCCTGGGGAAATACGTGGGCAAAGCGGAAGGAGCCGCGGACGGTCAATTCCTTTTGCATGACCAAGTTGACCGGCAGTTCAATCGGGCCGCCCTGGACACCCAACTGCACGATAGTGCCACCGGCCTTGCAGTGCGCGTAAGCAGCTTGCAGGGCAGCCGGGGCACCAGAGGCTTCCACCACGACGTCGAAGCCCTCGCCCGCCGCCTGCGCCACAGCCGCCGAATCGTCGGCACGCACGGGCTGATCGGCCCACAGTGACGCCGCCAAGTCGAGCGCACTTTGGCGAATATCGCTGACGGCGAGATGGGCCGCTCCGTGGTGCCGGGCGACCAAGCCAATAAGTTGGCCAATGGGACCAGCACCCGTCACCAGCACGCACTTGCCAGCGATGCCCCCTGCTTGGCCGACGCCGTGGACAGCGATGGATAGTGGCTCGAGTAGGGCCGCTTGGCGATAGTCCATCGCCGCGGGAAGCGGATGGCAGTTGTGCGCATGGACTTGCACGTATTCGCGGAACGAGCCGTCTTGGGGTGGGCTGCAGGCCGCAGAGCCAAAGTAGCGCATCTGCGCACAGAGGTTGTAGCGGCCTTGGCGGCAGTGGGTACACGTGCGGCAGGGATGGGACGGGTCAATGGCCACTCGGCTGCCCGCTGGCAGCACGTCTGCGAACGCGCCCGCATCGACGACTTCCCCGGCCGACTCGTGCCCGAGGACAAAGGGGCGCTCTGGGACGAAATCGCCGTTTCTGCCGTGGACGTAGTAGTGCAGATCCGAACCGCAAATGCCGGTGGCGCGGATTTGCACCAAGACTTCGTCTGCGGCGATATGCGGTCGCTCGATTTCCGCGGCTCGCAGGTCGCAGGCACCGTGTAGGTAAAAAGCTCGCATGCAGCGGATAGTAGCGGCCAAAGTACGGCGCGTCAAGGGAGGGGCGGACCGCGGCGAGATTTGCCTACCGCAGGCGTTATGCGTACTGTGCAGACACCATTCTCGTTAGAAAGGGAACCCACCGTTAAACTCGGTCTCAAGTTCGGTCTCGACACACTCAGCAAAGAAAACCTGCAATTCGCCCAGCAGATGGGCGTCACGCACATCGTCGTCCACAGTCCCCACCTCGGCAACGAGGGCGTGCTCGATTACTTCGAGTTGCTGCGAATGAAAAAATTCATCGACTCGTTCGGCCTGGAACTGTGCGCCATCGAGAACTTGCCCGGCGACCACATGCACCCCATCACCCACGCAACGCCAGCGCGCGACGCCCAGTTGGCAAAAGTTTGCACCTCCATTGAAAACATGGGGAAAATCGGCATCCCGATCCTCGGCTACTACTTCAGTTTGGCCGGCGTCTCCGGCCACTGGCGCACGTACGAAAGCGGCGGCGGGCGCGGTGGTGCTGGTCTTAAAAGTTTTGATTATGCCCTAGTCAAGGACGCACCGCCGATCATCGATGAGCCGGTCTCAGTCACCGAGATGTGGGACCGCTTGGCCTATTTTCTCGAACGGGTAGTGCCCGTCGCCGAAAACGCTGGGGTCAAACTCGCCGCCCACCAAGACGATCCCCCGGCTGAAACCCTCTTCGGCACGGGGCGGCTCTTGACCAATCACGACGCCATGCAGCGACTGATCGACCTCGTGCCCAGTCCGAGCAATGGGTTGGAGTTTTGTCAGGGAACCGTGGCGGAGATGGGGCCGGACGAGACGATTGCAGCCGTGCGCCGCTTCGCCGCACAGGGCAAGATATTCTACGTGCATTTCCGCAATGTGCGCGGCGGCTTCCCCAAGTTCGACGAGGTCTTTATCGACGAGGGCGATGTCAATATGATCGCCGCGCTCAAAGCCTATCGCGACGCTGGCTACGACGGGGTCATCACGCCCGACCACACGCCCCGCGTAATCGGTGACGAGCCGTACGGACACCGGGGCCGCGCTTTCGCCTTAGGGTACATTCGCGCCGGAATGCAGGCGCTAGAATTGCTGGATTAGCGGGAGTCGTGGTGCCGAGGGCCGGACTCGAACCGGCACGTCCTAAGCGGACAGTGGATTTTAAGTCCACCGCGTCTACCAATTCCGCCACCCCGGCGCACAGATAAAAAAATGGAGGCGACGCCCGGAATCGAACCGGGGATAAGGGCTTTGCAGGCCCCTGCCTTACCACTTGGCCACGTCGCCTCAAATAGGGATTTGAAGGTACGCGGCGGGCATGTTCCTGTCAACCAGCCCGCCGACCGGTTGCGCTAGCCAAGATAGGTCAAAGATGCGCTAACACCTCGTCCACAGCACGGCCAAA
>JAJEEZ010000621.1:0-5139 GCA_022820705.1 Candidatus Latescibacterota bacterium
GACCCGGCCTACGTCGGTGCCGGCGACTTGCACGTCAAGTGGGGGGAAAACGCCTACCGCCTCTACAGCCGGCTCGCCGTCAGTCGCGCCGGGCAGGAGCAGGAGCGCGACACCGGCTGGGAGGGCGCGCTTTACTTTCAGAAAACAGGCGGTGCCTTCGGCGGCCAGGCGTACGTGGACGCACAATCGCCCGACTTTGAGGCCAACGACCTCGGCTTTATGCAGCGCAACGACCGCATCCAAGCCGGCACCCACATCCGTTACGAGAAGCTCGATCCCTACTGGTTCGCCCGCCGTTCCGGGTTCAACTTCAACGTCTGGAACCACTGGAACTTCGCTGGCGAGCGGCTGTCCCGCGGCGTCAACTTCAACACTTGGCACGAACTGCATAACTACTGGGGATTCTGGATGGGTCTCAGCCGCAATTTCGCCGCCTTCGACGACTTAGCCACTCGCGGCGGACCCCTGATGCGCTCGCCCGCTCACACTTGGTTTGGCATGGACGTGTGGACGGACGACCGCAAGCCGATCAGCGGCTGGCTTGGCTGGAACATCAGCGGGAGCCGGGGAGGCGACAACTTAGGATCTTGGCTCGGCTTTGAGATCTCTTTGCGACCCGTCTCCCAGTTTGAGTTGGAGATCGAGCCGGGCTACAACTTCAACCGCAACTTCGCCCAGTGGGTAGAAAACGAGGACGAGGACGGCGATGGCGAGGACGACCACTTCATCTTCGGCGAGCTCGAAAGCCGCGTCTTCGAGATCGGCGTGCGCGGCACCTATGCCTTCACCCCGAGCCTGAGCTTGCAGCTATTCGTCCAGCCCTTTGTGACAACTGGCGACTATGGTGCCATCAAGGAACTGGCGCGCCCGCGCTCCTACGAATTCTCACCCTACGCCGGCCTAGAAGAAAACCCCGACTTCCACAGCCGCTCACTGCGCTCCAACGTGGTGTTGCGCTGGGAGTACCGGCCCGGCAGCACGCTCTTCGCGGTCTGGCAGCAGAGCCGCGACCACGCCTTCGACGACGTTAGCGACCCAAGGTTCCGCCCGGCCGGCGACTTGAGTCGCGCCTTCGCCGACGACGGCGACAGCATCTTCCTGATCAAGCTCAATCGCTGGTTCGGGCTGTAGAGACCAGCAAGCGCGGCCCAGTCCAGCTTGACGGAATTCGGCCTTCCGCTATCTTAAACGACTATGATAACCCGTCAGAACGACCACACGCAGAATAATAATAACCCGCTAGCCCCATTGCGCGTGTTCTGACGACTGACTCCAATCCAATCCAAGCATTCAAAACCCGTCGCGAACACGCATTCGCGGCGGGTTTTCTGTTTTTAGGAGCTATTGAAATGACAGTCCGGCACAAGCACACGGCACGCGCCTTTTCGCATAACAACGACGACAATAACCCCGCCATTCAGGCTCGATGGCGTTGGCCGTGATCGGATTCTACCCTCACCCCAACCCGCCGTTGAGCCTCGCGCCAACGGCGGGTTTTTTTATGTACATCCAAAACTGGAGGCTACCATGCACCGCTATCGCACGCACACCTGCGGCGAACTTCGCAAGCGCCACGCCGGCCAAACCATTCGCCTGAGCGGCTGGATTCATCGCAAAAGGGACCACGGAGGCATATTGTTCCTAGACCTGCGCGACCACTACGGCATTACCCAACTCGTGATCTCACCAGAGAATGACGTTGCGACAACCGCGTCAAAGGTCCCCCGCGAATCCGTAATCCGCGTCGTAGGCGACGTGCGCGAACGCTCGCCTGAGACTATCAATAGCACCATGGAGACTGGAGAAGTGGAAATCGCCGTCCGCGAGTTGGAAGTGCTCTCGCTGGCAGAGCCACTTCCCTTTTCCATCGCCGAAGATCCCGACGTGGGGGAGAGTACTCGCTTGTCCTATCGCTTCCTGGACCTGCGCCGGGCCGGATTGCACCGCCGCATTCAGCTCCGTTCGGAGGTGATCGCCAGCATCAGACGGCGCATGACGGACATGGGCTTTGCCGAGTTCCAGACGCCCATTCTCACCAGCAGTTCGCCCGAGGGCGCGCGCGAT
The DNA here is from genome assembly GCA_022820705.1 of Candidatus Latescibacterota bacterium. GTDB lineage: Bacteria > Latescibacterota > UBA2968 > UBA8231 > UBA8231. The sequence continues at coordinate 2,065 of JAJEEZ010000621.1, forward strand.
TACCTCGTGCCGAGCCGGCTCTATCCCGGCCAATTCTACGCGCTGCCACAGGCACCTCAGCAGTTCAAGCAATTGCTGATGGTGTCCGGCTTCGATCGCTACTTCCAGATCGCGCCCTGCTTCCGCGACGAAGACGCCCGCGCCGACCGCTCCCCCGGCGAATTCTACCAACTCGACCTCGAGATGGCCTTCGTCGAGCAGGAGGACGTCTTTGCTGTAGTCGAGGAACTCTTTTCCGATCTCTTCCACGAGTTCACCGATTGGAAAGTGACCGCACCGCCGTTCCCGCGTCTTTCCCACGCCGACGCCATGCTGCGGTTCGGCACGGACAAACCAGACCTGCGCTTCGCGCTCGAAATCCAAGATCTCTCCGCGATCTTTGCGGGCTCCTCGTTCAGGCTGTTCAGGGACATCGTCGCAGCAGGCGGGGTCGTCCGCGCCCTGTGCGTTCCCGAAATGGAAGCGCAGCCGCGCTCGTTTTTCGACGGCCTTGAAGCATTCGTCAAAGAAGCGGGAGGCAAGGGGTTGGCGTACCTCATCAACGGAGCGCAAGCCACCGGCCCAATCGCCACGGCCTTAGAGCAGAGCGTACGCAGTCGTATTATCGAGGAATGCACCGCCGCTCCGGGATCAGCCATCTTCTTCATCGCCGGGCCGCCAGCCGAGGCAGCGTCCATAGCGGGACGGTTGCGCCTGCATCTGGCGGACCGGCTCGATTTGCGGCGGGAGCGTTGCTATGAATTCTGCTGGGTCGTCGATTTTCCTATGTACGAATGGGACGAGGAGCGCGCTTGTGTGGCCTTTTCGCACAATCCGTTTTCCATGCCGCAGGGCGGTATGGCTGCGCTGGAGACGCAACCGCCGCTGGAGATCAAGGCATATCAGTACGACATCGTCTTCAACGGCCTCGAACTATCGAGCGGTGCCATCCGCAACCACAGACCAGACATCATGTACAAGGCGTTTGAGATTGCCGGACACTCGCAGCGGGAAGTGGATCGCAAGTTCGGCGGCATGATCCGCGCCTTGCGCTACGGCGCTCCACCCCACGGCGGCATCGCCCCCGGCATCGACCGCATCGTCATGCTGCTGGCGGACGAACCAAACATCCGCGAGGTCATCGCCTTCCCCATGAACCAGAATGCGCAGGATCCACTCATGGGCGCGCCAAGCGAGGTGTCGCCTGAGCAGTTGCGGGAGTTGCACATAGCGATTCGGGAGTGAAAGACGCTTTCGGGCGCTTCGGTGCGACCGCTTTGCTTCCTTGCGGCCGCGACACTTTCTACCCATTTTTATCAAGATATTTCTTGACGCCTTGATTTCACAATTCTATATAGAACGATATGAAAGGGAGTATACGTGATGGCTGTGCTAAGAGAGAAATTCTCCAGTCAGGCTTCGCCGGAGTTGCTAGCCGCAGTGCGCGAAATTGCCCGCAAGGAAGGTCGTCATTTCCAAGCAGTGCTGGAAGAGGCTATGCGGGAATACATTGAAAACCGTGCTCAAGGCAAGCTTCGTGCTTCGGTTATGGCCCATTTCCAGGCCAGCGTCGAGAAAAATCGTCGCCTAGGTGAATTATTGGCCAAATGACCCATGACTTCCCAACCATCGAGGAAGTCATCGCCATGCACAACGACCTGATTAGTGCCTTTGGCGGCTCACTAGGCATCCTCGATGAAGGCGCTCTCGCCTCCGCGCTCATGCGCCCCCAGCTTGGATACTACGACGGACTCATCCAAGAAGCGGCCGCGCTCATGGAGAGTCTAGCCAACAATCACGCATTCGTGGACGGCAATAAGCGGGTTGCCTTTTTCGTCACCGACACCTTTCTGCGCATGAACGGCCACTTCATCAACTGCGACAACGATGAGGCATACGCCTTCTTCATGCAGATGTTCGAAACTAGTTCGTTCCGATTTACCGAATTGAACTCGTGGCTTGAAGAAAAGGTCGAACCCCTCTCGGGATCCGGTTTACAAAACTAACGCCCGCCGCACCGCCTCCGGCTCCCTATCGATAACCGTCAACAATACCCGAGCCGGCCCCTCCGGTTGCCGCTTTCCCTGCTCCCAATTGCGGATAGAATAGACGCTGAACCCAAAGAACTGTGCAAACTCCTTCTGCGTCATATTGAGCCGTTGACGCACATCCCGCACATCGACGCGCTCAGGTATTAAGACGCGATACTCTTTGTTGCTCGTCGTCTCTCCTTCTGCATATTGCAGCGCATCGCGCAACCCGTCTATAATCTCGCTACCGATTTTACTCATGCCCTCCTCCATCGAATGCTTTCAACCATATGCTTAAAAGGTGAGCCATTGGCTTACTCAAGACAACCAGCAAACAGACCGAAATGATCAGCAAGGTTTCACCTGAGCAGGTGCCCACAAAAAAAATCGCCGAACTATTGCGACTGTTCTACCTCCCCTCGAATTTCGACTCATCTCCCGGTGAAACCAGAAGGAGGTGAGGTATGACCGAAGCCCGAAAGACCATCCGACTATACGAAGCCCTCGAACTGCGCGGTGAGTACGACGCCCGTATCAAGACGCTGCGCGACTGCTTACCCGAGGCGCGCCAGAATCGAGACCTGTTCTCCCGTCGAGACAACGACTCCTCGCGCCGGCCAGCACCCGGATTCAGCGTCTCCGAAGCGCGCGACCAGTTGCGAGCCCTCGAATTCAAACGCCGCAAACTGAACGCCGCGATCCAGCGTGCCAACTTTGAGCACCGCGTTGAGCACGGGGGCGATGACATGAGCCTCACCGAGGCCCTTGAGACTCGTAAGGCGCTCAACGACCGCCTCGGAGAGTTGCACACCCAAGTCGTCGATTCCGCCTACGAGCGGGTTCTCCACAAGGAGGAGCGCGACATCGTCGAGGACAACGAGTTGCCCTACGACGACTGCCGCACCCGTCTCAATGAGGCGCGCGTCGAGTTCCGCCAACTCAATCGGCAGATCCGCGCCGCGTCGTTTGAGGTAGAAGTGGAATATGCAGACGAACAGTAAGGACTAGAACGGAAGAGACAGGGAAGCAAGTGCGACTGCGCCGGTGACGGCGCATAGCCCAGACG
>JAJEEZ010000045.1:0-4414 GCA_022820705.1 Candidatus Latescibacterota bacterium
CCCTCTTTGACTACATCGATGCCGGCGAGACGATTAGCCGCTCGTATGTCGCCTTTCTCATCGAAATTCCAAGCGACTTTGCCGGCGTTGAACGGATTGACTACGACGGTACCCAAGTGGAGCTAAAGGAGTGGGAGGGAACGAGACGCCTCTCGCTTGAGGTTGGGGGCCTGTAGCAAATCATGGCTACCAGACCGAATTCCCTTTTCATCGCATCGAAATCGGCGATCCGGTTGTTCGATCAACTAGCGGACCGCATGGGACGCACACCTCCGGATGCTCCGAAGCTACTGGTGCTCCTAGGAATCAAAGCTGCGAGATGACCAAAAAAGTTTTGCTGCTGACAATGCTGGCGGGATGGGCGCACGGGCAGACGGGCGAGTGGCTGCAATTGCGCGGCGACCGCCACATGAGCGGTCGGGCCTCGGGGGTCGGTCAAATGCGCCACGAACCGCCGCAAGAGCACTGGCGCTACGACATCGCCGCCTGGGAGGGCTATGTGGAAGTGGTCCAGCGCGAGGGCGACGCCTCGGTGGCCTTACCCTTTGCCGCCCCGGTGGATCCCGGGTACATCGGCACCCAAGGGCGGGTCTGGAGGATTGGGCCGCAGGTTTTTGACCTCGGCGGCAGTGAGATGGTCATGCCGGTGGACAATGTCTTCAAAGTGGCCCAGATCCTGCCCGGAGTAGAGGGCTTGCAGCGCTTTGAGATGGGAAATTCTTTCAGCGACGGCGGGGCCGATCCCAAACAAGGCTGGCTGCTCGCGTACGATAACGGCGAGCCTCGGGTAGTGTGGGAGACCGAATCCTTTACCAACACCTGGGACCCCAATGTCCTCGTAGTTGACGTCGATGTCGATGGCCAACTCGATATCGTCGTGGCCACCCACTACCGCATTCTCGTCTTCGACGGAGCCACCGGGGAGACCAAGATGCAGTTGCAGTACCACGGGTACCGCAACTACGGCTGGTTCGGGGCCGCCAACATCGACGACGATCCGTATCCCGAATTCGGCGTGGTGGCCGATTTCAGCATGCACTCCGAGATCATTGACAACGACGGCACAAAACTGACGCTGCGCTGGCTGCGCGACATTCAGCCCGACCCCTCGCAATCGACCAAGGTGGTGCGGCCTAAACCGCAGGCTCTCGTCGATGTGGACGGCGATGGGCGCTTCGAACTGGTGTACAGCATTTACAACGACCAAGGCGACGGCCAATGGCACATCGTCGGCGTCGATGCGCTCAGCGGCGAGACCAGCTTTGATTTTCCCCAGCACCATTTGCACGGTATGGCCGATGTGGACGGCGACGGGCACTTGGAGCTGTTCGTCTCGGCCACTAGCGGCGAGGCCCTGCCGACCTATGCGCCGCTGGCCGTCTGGTCCTTGGAGGCGGGGGCGGCAACCGTGCGCTGGAGCCACGAGCGGGGGCGCTTCAGTACGGTACTGCTAAATCAACTGCCCTTGACGGTGAGCACTGGGGCTGCCGACGGATTGCGCACGGTTTCGACCGGCGATGTGGATGGCGATGGACGGCGCGACTTCTTTGCGATCGCACCGGACGGGGCAGGTGAAGAATTGATCGCATTGGGCAGCGACGAGACCGGACGCATTGAAACGCGCTGGTCGGTGCGCGGTCCAGCCGGGATGGCCCTGGAAACGGCCGCGGTAGCGGATGACGGAGCAGCTTTGCTGTATCTAAAGGGGAGTGGGCTCCCCAATCAAGCGCTGATGCTAGAGCGGGCCTCGGGAGAGCTGCACCAGTGGAGTCGCCAAGCATTTACCCCGGCTGGCACACCGATAGTGGCCGATCTGGAAGGGGATGGCCGGGTGGAAGTGGTCGTGCAGACCGCGACTCGGGAAGTGCTGTGTCTGCAAGCTCCGGGCGAGGGCGGGGGCGAGCCCCGCCTGCGGTGGCAGGTACCGGGCTACGGCCAGACCAATAACGCGCCCTATCACTGGGGGCTAGTCGCCGCCGACGTAGATGCCGACGGACGCCGGGAAGTGCTAGCGGCGCGCGAGGCGGCCAGCGGCAACGCCAGCTTGGTGGCGCTCGCGACCGATGGCTCCGTCCGCTGGCAGACCGAGTTCGTCGGCTTTGACGGCAGTATGCCTATATGGAACTTCAGCGGCCTGTCCTACTGGAGCGTCGGGTATTTCCGCAGCAGCGAGTATCTCGATGTATTCGCCACTCTGCGGCGCGGCAAGTTGGGCAGCGAAGTGGGCTTTTTAATCGACGGGCGCAGCGGCGAAATCGTCTGGGAATCCAAGGGGTTCATCCTGCCCGAGAACGGCAGCGGCCGCAGTCTGGGCGGGCATCCCAGCGCCGCGGGGGATGTGGACGGCGATGGCTTGGAAGAAATCGTGGTGATGTGGCCCGACCGGCTGCACATTGTCGATGGGGTCACGGGCACGGCGCAGGTGGTGCGTCAGGCCTATGGCGACGGACTCAACCCGCTGTTTGAGAGCGATTCCTTTGTCGGCTATGCGTTTCCCGCGGTGGTCGATTTGTTCGGCGACAGCCGACCGGAACTCCTCTGGGGGCACTGCAGCTACTTGAACGCCGTGCTAAGCGGCGATGGCCAGCGCATCTGGCAGACCCCGTACCGCAACAACACGGAAGTGCAATCGCTAATGGGAGTGGGCGACAGCGACGGCGATGGGACCGTGGAACTGCTGGCCTCGACTGCGGACGGGGTACGCCTGTTTCAAGCGGCGGACGGCGCTATTTTGCTGGAGTTCGACGATGGGGTGCGGGCCCATACGGACGTGGTCTCCGGCGATGTGGACGGCGATGGGCGCGACGAGTTCCTATTTGGCAGTGGCACCAAGCTGATCTGCGTGGAACAGGAGGAAGACACTCTGCGCCGGGCCTGGACCCTCGAGGTTGAGGGTCGCAGCAGCGATATCGCCTTGGCCGATGCGGATAGAGACGGCTTTTTGGATGCGGTGGTGACGACCACGGACGGCTATGTAAAGGCGTATATGGGAGAAACCGCAGCCACCGCGGTACAGGCTGTGGAGAGCACGCCGCAAAAAACGCATCTACTGCCGCCTTACCCCAACCCATTCAACAGCCGGGTGCATATCGATTTCAGCGTGGGGCAGGCCGGCAAAGTGCGGCTAGAGGTTTTCGGCCAGACTGGACAGCGGGTGAAAACGCTGGTACAGGCGTGGCGCAAACCTGGGGCTTATCAGGTGCTCTGGGACGCGAGCAATCTCGCCAGCGGGGTGTACCTCGTGCGCTTGCAAACGGGCGATATCGTGCAGGAGCGCAAGGTGTCGTTGGTCAAGTGAGCTAGGGCATAAAGCGGAAGAATCAAAGGTCTGTCCACGGTGAATGGATCGAGCCAACTTGCGTTTTGTGGTGTCCGAGCTAAGAATTGCCCCTACTTCAAACAGCCCTGCACAGCCGCCCGATAGCTCTCCAAGCCCGGCGTCTTCAGGTCCTTCTCCTTGGCCAAGTCGTCCCACTTGCGCAATTGCACGGCACTTTCCCAATGGGGATTCTGTTCAAAGGCCGCCTTTTCTTCCCCTGACATGAAGCCGCCCTGCAACTCAAAACTCCGCTTGGACGCCCGAGACAAGGTCTGGTAATAGGACCTATCCACCGTGCAGATATAGCGCTTGGCCGGCACGTGCAGCCCGACCGGCTCGGTCACGGCGTCGATGAAAAAGGGTTCCAGATACTCGGCTCCCACTTCTTCGTGCAGGAAGTCCTCGGTGAGAAAATCGGCCTCTTCGCTGTGCTCATCGACGAGGAAATGACCCAAATCGTGCAGCAGGGCCGCGGCCACTTGCTCCGAATCAGCCCCGGCCTGTTGGGCTTGGTAGGCGCATTGCAGGGCGTGTTCGAGTTGGGTTACAACTTCGTCGTAAAAGGACTGGCCTCGCCGCTCCATGTACGCGAATAAGGCATCGACTTTCTGGGTCGGCGTGCCCTGGGCCAATTCTTCGGCTAGGGAGGGATCTACGAGATTATCCATGGCTTTGCGGTCTTTCCTTGAAAGTGGTCGATTTTGCTAATCAAGTGTAACAGCCGATCCTTAACATTGTTACTAAAACTACCTTTATTTTTTATTTCGCTTAAGAAAACCGACATCAAGCAGCGCACTGACAACTATCTGGAGGAAATGTATGGCCCGATATCTTCTGAGTCTATCCCTAATCGTCGCGCTGCTAGACGCCGCCAGCGCCCAAAACCCACCTGCCGAGGAGTCCTTCGCCTTCGCCCTGATCGCGGATATGCCATATTCTCCAATCGACAGCGTCCGCTTTGGGCGGCTCGTCGAGGAAATTAACCGCGCCGAGGGCTTGGAATGGGTCATCCACGTGGGTGATATCAAGGGCGGCAGCAGTCCCTGCAGCGATGGCATACTACAGGGCCGTTTTGAGTGGTTCCAGCAATTTGAA
>JAJEEZ010000231.1:0-4077 GCA_022820705.1 Candidatus Latescibacterota bacterium
GATGAAGAGGCTATCTCGCTGATGCATTTGCAAGTTCTTGATGCACCCGCCAGAAATCTGATAGAGGAGCCACACGAGGGCGTCATCGCGGGCTGCGACGCGCAGTGGATAAGGTCCTTGGGTATCGGGGGTGTTGGTGACTATGGCTATGGGGACTACGAAGGGATAGCCGGGCACGGCAAAATCGGTGATGAAATCGACATCGCCGATGTGCTGGGCAGCGGCCAAGTCGAGGACGCGGGCCTAGGTGTTATCGCGGGCGTTGTCGTAGAATTCCGAAGGGAATCCAGTGGCAAAATCAGTGAAAATACCGCTGAAGTTCTCTTCGTTAATCGCCCCGGCAATGGGCGCGAGACTCAGGCGGTAGCGGCCCGGGGTCAAGCCGTGCAGGCGGTAGTGTCCGACTGTGGCGGCACTTGGTTCGGCACCCGAAACGGTGCTGAACAGTTCGCCGGTGTCGAGATTTTCGGCCTTGATATGCGTGCCGAAGAGTGGCTGTTGGTCGAAGTCGCGGACTTGGCCGGCGATGCTGCCGACGCTGTCTTGGTAGCCAACGGCCGGATAGAGGAAGCTGACGCCAGCGATGTCGTCGGGTTCGAGGCTTTGCGCTTCGCCGGAGTCGTCGCTGTGGTTAAAGGGGTTCATGGTCGGACGGATATGCGGGGGGCCGTCGAGCGGGGTGTGTTCAAGCCCGAGCAGGTGGCCGATTTCGTGGACGGCTACGTCTTTGAGATTTATCCAATTGCCGGGTTGAACAAATAGACCAGCAGAAAAGCGGAAGTCGCGCCCGTTAAAGATGATGTCTGCATCGGTGATGTGGCCGGTCGCAGAATGGGACTGGATGCGGGTTATGGCGATGACGCCGGTTTCGGGCGGGGCATTTAGGTAGCGTCCTGTCTCGTCGAAGTAGATCAGGTTGCGCCTATCTCTTTGCGTTGGGACGCTGTTTTGGGTTGTGCCCTGATCGACAAATTCCACCTGTGCTGTAGCCACGTCGCTCCAGACCTGAAAACTCTCGCGGATCAACGCATGGGTCTGAGCAGGGGATAGATCGTCAGAACCAGCGGCGTGGAGCACAAAGGAAATGCGGTCGGGGAGGCGCCAGGTCTGCTGGACTTGGTTGCCAAATCGGGATTCAAAGGTCTGGATGAGAAAGCCGTGGCTGGGCATGGCGACGAGCAGGCCGCCAAGCAGTAGGCTGCTAGTGCGCATCGCGTGTTTGGCCTTCGGTCAAGGTGCGCACCCGCGCCAAAAACTGATCGAGCGGCATACCTTGGACGGGTTCGTCGGGCGGTGCCTTTTTGGCTGGGCTGTGCAGTTCGGTGTGCAGCGCAAGGCCATTTAGTTCTTGAAAGACGCGTGGTTTATTGGCGGCGTTGCGCTTGATGGCGAAGTGGCCTTGAGCCAGTCCGACTGGCCAGGCGTGTCCCAAGGCGTTCGCCGCGGTGAGAAAGAGCACGGCCTCGTCACCGGGGGCGAAGATGGGCATGCCGACAATGCGGGTAACAGTGCCTTGCAGATGTCCGCCGGGCAGGTGCAATTCCAGTTGCGAGATCGCTGGCCCTTTGATGGCCTGGGAGACGGAGAACACATAGCGGGTATAGATCTGCCCGCGTACCCATTGGGGCTGGGCTTGGCGACAGACTCCGACGACGATGCGTTCGGCGTTGGCAGTCAAGGCTGCTAGGTCGAAGCGCTGGACTGTCGTAGCTGTTAGGGGAGTGGTCAGCCAGACTAGACAGAATGCAATGCGCGCGATCATTGCGCTTATCTCCTCGCTCTTTCGGAGATGTTGGTTTACCATATCTTATTTATAGAATATAGGATAATAGGCTCCATGGGGTCGATTCATTGACACTTACGTTCACGTCAAGTACATTGCTTGCCAGAACTTCGCAGCGAAGGATTCTCCATGCAAATAGGGGATTTGGCCGCCAAGGCCGGGGTCACACCGCGCACGATTCGCTACTATGAAGAACTGGGAATCGTCGAGCCAGAAGAGCGCACCGCAGGTGGGTTTCGCCTGTATTCGGAAGCGCAGTTGCGCCGCTTGCAAATCGTCCAAAGCCTCAAGGATTTGGGGTTCGAGCTAGAACACATTCGCGTGTTCTTCAACCTGAAGCACTGCAATGAGTCGGGCGGCGGCTTGGCGCGCGAGCTCGTCGAGCACCTCACCGAGCAAGAGCGTCGGATCGACGAGCGCATTCGCCAGTATTCGCTGATGAAGGAGCGGAACCGGCGGGCCATTGAAATTCTCAGTGGCTGTTTTTGCTGTACGGTCAAGGTAGTAGAGCGGGATTGCCACCACTGCGAGGTCTATCGGCGGCACGACGAGGTGCCCGACCTTATCGAATGCGCTATTTACGAATCTTGAGGGGAAATATGGTAACTATAACGGAAGCGGCAGCCGAAAAAATCAAGGGCTTGCTCAGCGAACAGGGCAACGAGGGGCATGGGCTGCGCATGGGTGTAATGGGTGGAGGGTGTTCGGGATTCCAGTACAAACTTGATTTCGAGGAAAATGCCGGCGACATGGACCACGTCTTTGAGATAGACGGCGTCAAAGTCTTCATCGATATGAAGAGCAGCCTTTATCTCAACGGTGTGATCCTCGACTACCACGATGGGTTGATGGGGGCGGGTTTTAAGATCGAAAACCCCAACGCCCGCACCACCTGCGGATGCGGTGAGTCCTTCAGCGCCTGAGCGACGAGCCGTGCAAATTCCAGTTTATATGGACAACATGGCCACTACGCCGGTGGACCCGCGCGTCTTGGCGGACATGTTGCCGTACTTCGGCACGCACTTCGGCAATGCGTCCAGCAAGACCCACGCCTTTGGTTTGGCCGCCGCCGACGCGGTCGAAAAGGCACGGGAAGAGATCGCCGGGTTAATCGGCGCGCGTGCTCAGGAGATCGTCTTTACGGCCGGAGCTACGGAAGCCAACAATTTGGCCATCAAAGGCGCAGTGCAGATGGTGCCCCTTGGAGCGCACATCGTCACCTGTGCCATTGAGCACAAGGCCGTCTTGGAGTGCTGCCACACCTTGGAGCAGCAAGGAGTAGAGGTGACTTATCTGCCTGTGGACCGCTACGGCCAGATTGACCTCGACCAACTCGCGGCGGCTATCACGCCGCGGACGGCCCTTATCTCGCTCATGGCTGCCAACAACGAGATTGGGGTCTTGCAGCCGCTAGAGGATATCGGGCGGCTAGCTCGCGAGCGTGGCGTCTTGTGGCACTGCGACGCAGCCCAAGCCGTTGGCAAGGTGCCACTCGATGTGGAAACGCTCGGCATTGACCTGCTTTCGGCTTCTGGCCACAAGCTCTACGCTCCCAAGGGCGTCGGTTTTCTCTACGTGCGCTCGCGCAAGCCGCGCGTGCGCTTGCAGGCCCAAGTCGAGGGTGGCGGGCAGGAACGCGGCCTGCGTGGCGGCACCCTCAACGTGCCGGGGATCGTCGGCTTGGGACGTGCCTGTCAGTTGGGGCGCGAGGAGATGACCGAGGAAGCAGCGCGATTGGTGCAAATGCGGCGACGGTTGTGCGCCGGGCTGGAGGCCGCGCTCGGCCCTTTGGTCGTCAACGGCCATGCGGAAGAGCGCCTGCCGGGCAATCTCAACGTGAGCTTCCCTGGGGTGGACGGAACCGAACTGCTTTTGGGATTGCGCGAGATCGCGTTGTCTGCGGGCGCGGCCTGTTCATCGCGGACGAGCGCGCCCTCACACGTCCTCAAAGCCATCGGCGTAAACGACGATTTGGCGCGGGCTTCTCTGCGCTTTGGGTTGGGACGTTTTAATACTATGGTAGAAGTAGAATTTGCCATTGACCGCACCGTTGCTCAGGTCGAGCGCTTGCGCGACGGTGCATTAGCAATCGAGGAGAGAGTATGACTGTTACATCTAATCAGCTATTAGCGAGCGTAAAGGCCGAAATCGCCGAAGTGACTCCGGCTGAGGTCCAAGCGGCCCTCCAAGCTGGTCGATCGGTTCACGTCATAGATGTACGCGAGCGGGAAGAAGTTATGGACGGCTATATCCCCGGGGCTGAGTTGATCCCACGCGGTTTTTTGGAGCTCAAC
>JAJEEZ010000461.1:0-4302 GCA_022820705.1 Candidatus Latescibacterota bacterium
GCCCCTTGAACTGGCTCAGCGATACGGGCTGACCGTCGAGATCGTGAAGGGTGAATTCGGGCGCGGGTTGCCCAGGTTGTAGCTTCAGGGCCTTATATAGAGCCGCTTGGACGGCCTCGGTGTATTCCGGGTACGGGTTGATCTCTTGGAACTCTTCCCACTTGTCCTTGGTCTCCGCAAAGAATTTGCTGCCGCGCTTGAAGCCCCGGATCAGGTCTTCGGCCAAAAACCAGTAGAGCACTCTCCCCTCCAGCTTTTCTTGGGCCAAATCGTATCTTGCCGAAGTACTACTCCACGTCTCCAGAGTAACAGGCCCTGTAGTTGTAGTCATCGAATCAAGCTGGGCCTGCACCGCCTCCGACAGGCCAAGACTCGATAAATCGATTCTCTCGGACAACTTGGGCTCTTGGGGGTGTTCGTACATCGAATCGAGTTGGGCACGGGCCGGTTGTGACAGCCACGATAGGTCGAGTTTTTCGGATAGCTTAGGTGGCTCTTTTTTCAGAGAATCCTGCTTTATTTCGGGCGGCAAGTAGAACGCCACAGATCCACCCGTCGTATCCACTCTGGCCTCCTTTACCTCACTTGAAGAGAAGAAGCCATAGGATTTGGACTTTTCATGTAAGGAGTCGATTCGGGCTTGCTCAGCCTCCGAAAGGCCAAACACCGACAGATCGTAACTCTGGGAGAGCTTGGGACGTCTTTTCTTTTTGTACATTGAGTCGAGCCGGGCCTGAGCCGCCGACAACAAACCGACCGCCGACAAATCAACCATCTGCGATAGCTTGAGCGGTCCCTCCTTTTTGTACAAGGCGTCGAGTTGGGCCAAGGTCTCCTCCGACAACTCCAGATTCGATAGATCGTATATCTCGGACAGCTTGGGCCGCCTAAATGGGTTGAGCATCTTGCCTAACTCCCCGCGACCTCTAGGCGACTGGCCAATAGCTCTACTTGGCCGGCCGAAAGGTCCGGCTTCATCTCGCCGTTCCCGCGCCTCCCAGTTCAAGGTCCGCTCCAGAAAAGTGCGATAATCCATCGTGCCGATAGCCTTCTCATCAACTAGGGGAATTTCTTGGAGGAAGTCGTAGTACTTCGGGGGGAGGTCGCTGTTATACTCGCCGTTGGCGAAATAGTAATTCGTCGGGTAGGAAATCAGGAGTCTGGCCCACTCGTAGTTAAAGTGTGCCACCGCATAGTCGATAAACCCTAACGACAGCGCGTATTCTTTACTCCTTGCGGCCAGAAACTCGAACTGATCTCGACGCCGCTGATCTACTTGGCGCTTGAAATCCTCGGCCTCCAGCCCCTCGTAATCCAGACGGGGACGACCAAATTCGGCCATCCATTCAACCACGAAGCGGTTATTGTCGGCCCCTATACCACTAAACGAGTAGGAAGAATCGGAAAAGCCCTTCTCCACGACCACGTGCAGACTGTCACCGGGTTCAACGAAGAACATCGACCGTTCTTCATTGTAATAGGCCCTGACGAGGGTCCCTCGGACGACAGGCAGTCCAAAGGAGAAGCGATTCAGACTGTCGAGCGCGACGCGCTCCTCGGAGTCTTCCAGCGCCGACGGCGACTCGTAGCCAAATGTGATTTCCCGCGAAGTTGGGGACTGGATTTCGCCGGTGATGGTTGCAACCGACGGCTGGCTTTGGGCGCTGGCCAGACAAGCACTCGACGCTAGCAGTATGGCAATTCGGAGGCTACAATATGCGTTCGTCATGGGGGTCTCCATTTAGTTAGGGCCTGCTCAAGGGACGCTTGGGCCACAATCCAGCTAATCCCAATAAAGATCAACAGCGCCAATCTAATAAACACCGCCATCACCTATAACTGCACCCCCATCAGCCACAGCCACCATCGTCCCCACGCCAGCTAGCAAGACAGACCGCACCACAATAGGGGATGATCTCATTCGCAAAGCGCAAAGTTCTCACAAGCCCTGCTCGATCATCGCCACAATCTCATCTGTATCCTTGACTCCAGACAGACGATCTAAGATCAGTCCTTGGGCGTCCACCAAGTAATACGCAGGAAGGACACTTACTTGGTAGCTTTCGGTTACCTCCGTACTCCAGCCATCAGCACGCACGTGGACGCCTTCGATCTCGTGGTTATCAACCGCCTTGCGCCAAGCAGCCTCATCCACGTCCAGCGATATGTTGAGGAAGACGACCGGCCAGCCGACCGTTTCTTCCTTAATTTTGCGGAGATCGGGCAGGTCGCTGATACACGGCTTGCACCAACTCGACCAGAAGTCGAGCAGCACCACCTGCCCCTTGAACTGGCTCAGCGATACGGGCTGACCGTCGAGATCGTCGAGCGTGAAAGCGGGCGCGGGTTGCCCGGGTTGTAGCTTGAGCGCCTCATCCAGAGCGGCCTGGACGGGTTCATTGTATTCCGGGTGCGGATTGATCTGCTGGAAATCCTCCCACTTGCGATAGGTCAACGCAAAAGCTTCGCTGCCGCCGCGTTTGAACCCATCTATCAACTCTCCAGCCAGAAACCAGTAGAGCACTCTCCCCTCCAGTTTCTGCTTGGCCAGATCGTATCTCTTTGCCAAATTCCACGTCCGGCCTACTGGAGTAGTGTATATCGAGTCAACCTGGGTCTGGATGGCCTCCGACAGATTCCGGTTTTCCCAGTCTAAGAAAAGTCCCAGAAACCAGCGATAACTGCCTGTGCCTATGGCCTTCTCATCCACCAAGGGGATTTCCTGCAGGAAGTCGTAGTACTCCGGGGTGATATCTCCGTTTTCGTGGCCGTTGACAACGCGATAATTCGTCGGGTATGCCATCATGAGTTCGGCCCACTCGTAATTGAAGTTGGCCGTCGCATGGTCAATGTACCTTGGAGACAGGGAATATTTCTAGCGCCCTTCGACTAGAAACTCAAACCGCTCCCGCCGCCACTGCTCTACTTGGCGCTTAAAATCCTCCACCCCCAGATCCTTGTAGCCGCCGATGCGGGAGGAGCGGAAGCGCGGCCCCAACTCGGCTATGAAGCGGCTGTTGTCCGCGTTGGGGCCACTGAACGAGTAAGCGCCATCCTCCACGACGATGTGCAGACTGTCGCCGGGTTCGACGAAGAAGAGTAATCGCTCTCTCTCGTAATGTCCCCAGACGGAGATCCCTCGGACGACAGATAGCTCAAAGGCGAAGCGGTCTAGACTATCGAGCACAACGCGCTGCTCGGAGCTTTCCAGCGCCGACGGCGATTCGTAGCCAAATGTGATTTCCCGCGAAGTTGGGTCCCGGATTTCGCCAGTGATGGTTGCAACCGATGGCTGACTCTGCGCGCTTTCGACAGCTAGCCAAGCACTCGACGCCATGAGTATGGCCATGAGGAGACGACCGTACGGTTTCCTCATAAGACTTTCTCCATTCAGCTAGCCGTACGCGCCGTGGTCGAGGAAGCCGAGCAGCCGTTTCAACCGGGGGTTCGCATTTCCATACACATGCGGCGGCATTTGGTAGTTCATAAACGGGTAGTACTTGTGCCCGACGATCCGGCGCGCATACGTCACTTGGGTGATGTACCGCGTGCGGTCGCTGCGGTTCGGCCCCCCGCGATGCCACACCTGATTGTTGAACATGACGACGCTCCCCGCCGGCGCGCTGTTGTGGAGGATTTTCTTTTCCCACTCAGATCCCTCGATTTCGACCGGCGATTTGCCGAGCAGATGCGTTTTCGGAATCACTTCTGTCCCGCCGTGCGCCGGCGTATCCACATCGGTCAGATAGTAGTTGGCCGTGAAGAACAGCACCGGGAGGTGGACGTTCGGCGGCTTGCCGTCTGTGACGACGTAGTGTGGGGCGTCGTCCTGATGCCACGTCGAGAGGCCGCCGCCCGGAAGCGTCTGGAACGAGTTGTTGTGAATCACGTGACAATTCGGCGCCACCAACGCCTCCGCGAAGCTCACAATCGGCTCGATATCAAACAGGCGCAGGTTCGCCTCGCTCGTCTCGAATAGCCGATGCGCGAGCTTCGCGTACTCGCTGTAGTTGTTCAGTCCATTCGGATTGTCCGCCAGCGCCCGGTCCAAATCGGCCCGCAATTGCGCACACCAGTCCGGCGGCAGGACGTTTTTAACGAGCAGATACCCGTCGCGATGAAACTGCTCAACCCATTGGGCGATCTGTTCGGCGGATTGTTGGACCCCGGCGAGGGGCAGTTTTTTTGGCATTTTGGGCAATCCTATATTTTGTGTGCAAGGCCGATTGGCGTGCCGCGAGGATGATGCCTTTCTTTCCCAAGTGTATATAGGCAAAATATGGTGCAGTATCCACCTAACAC
>JAJEEZ010000258.1:0-4963 GCA_022820705.1 Candidatus Latescibacterota bacterium
TTGCCCGGCGTCCAAGACGTGCAGCGCGCCAAGGACCTAGTAGGCCAGACTGCACTGCTCGAATTCCAGCTCCTCGAACCCGCTGAAGATCGCACTCGCCTGATCCAGCGCATCGACCAAGTGCTGGCTCCGAAAGAAGAGGACACAGAGGAAGAAGAAGACCTCCTCCTTTCCTCCACACCAGAAAGCGCGCCCCTTTCCTCCATGCTCAGCCCCACCGGCGAAGACCTCACGGTCTCGGGCCGCGACTTGCAGCGCGTCAAGAACTTGCTCAACACCTCAGAGGCTCAAGAACTCATCCCCGCAGACGTGGAATTTCTCTTTTCGAGTAAGCCTGCCGGAGCCGAGGGCAATGAGTTCTACTTCCTCTACTTGGTGCGCAAAAAGCCGGAGATGACCGGGCACATGATTCAGGACGCCTTTGTCTCCATCGGCCAAGTAGTAGAGTACATGGGCCAGCCCATAGTCAATTTCTCGACCACCGACGAAGGGGTGCGGCTTTTCAGCCGCATCACGGGTTCGCACATCGGCGAGCGCATGGCCATCGTCCTCGACGAATCAGTGTACTCAGCTCCGGTCATCCAAACCAAAATCAGCGAGGGTCGCGGCATCATCACCGGTAGCGGTACCCAAGAAGAGGCCAAAGACCTCGCCATCGTGCTGCGGGCCGGTGCACTACCGGCCGAGGTCGAGATCATCGAAGACCGCACGGTCGGCCCCTCGCTGGGGCGCGACTCCATCGAGCAAGGCAAGACCGCAGCCATCTACAGCATGGTACTAGTCGTGATCTTCATGGTCCTCTACTACCGAGCCGCCGGGCTGATCGCCGACTGCGCCCTCCTGCTCAACATGCTCTTCATCATGGCGGTCCTGGCCGGTTTTCACGCCACGCTGACCTTGCCCGGCATTGCCGGCATCATCCTGACCATCGGCATGGCCGTTGACGCCAATGTGCTGATCTTCGAGCGCATCCGCGAAGAGCTGCGCTCGGGCAAGACCGTGCGCGCGGCCATAGATTCCGGCTACGGCCACGCGCTCTCGGCCATCATCGACGCCAACGTAACCACGTTCCTCGTCGGCATAGTGCTCTATCAGTTCGGCACCGGGCCGATCCGCGGCTTTGCCTTGACTCTCTGCATCGGCATCATCTCCAGCCTCTTTACGGCCTTCTTTGTAACCCGCACGATCTTCGAGCTGATTACCCGGAAGTCGGAGCAATCGAGCTTGAGCATCGGGCCAGTTGCGCTCTTCTCCAACCTGAACATCCGCTTCCTCTCGTTGCGCAACATTGGTTTTGGCACCTCGGCGGCCGTGCTGCTCATCGGCATCGTTTCCATTTTGGGCATCAATGGCATCCGGCAGGGCATCGACTTCGCCGGCGGCACTTTGCTGGAGTTGCACTTCGATCCAGCCGTAAAAGTCGAGGACATCCGCAGCCAGCTCGGCCGCGTCCCCGTGGGCGATGCCGAAATCGACCTGAGCAAGAGCGAGATCAAGCAGTTCGGATCGGAAAACGACATTCTCATCCGCGTCAGCGAAAGCGGAGCAGGCACCGAGGTGGCCGACGGCATTATGGGAGTTCTCGAGTCCGGATTTGCCGACAACATCGAGGAAATGGAGTGGATCCGACGCCAAGAAAAGGTCGGCCCCAAAATCGGCAGTGAACTGAGCAACGCAGCCGTGCGCGCGGTGTTGGTGGCACTGGCGCTGATCCTGATCTACATGGCTTGGCGCTTCCACCGCTTCCTCTACGGTATTGCCGCGGTCGTCGCGCTCTTCCACGATGTGCTCATCACCCTCGGGCTGCTCTCGCTCTTCGACATTGAGATTACTCTCGCGGTGGTTGCCGCACTGCTGGCCATTGTCGGCTACTCGCTCAACGACACGATCGTGGTCTTCGACCGCATCCGCGAAAATCTGCACACAGCCCGCCGACAGGGCTTTGACGGCACGGTCAACCAGAGCATCAACGAGTGCCTGAGCCGCACGCTGATCACCTCGGCGACGACCCTTATGGCAGTGCTGGTGCTGATGATCTTTGGCGGCGAGGTCAACCGCGACTTTACCATCACCTTGATGATCGGCGTCGTGGTCGGCACCTACTCGTCTGTATTCGTCGCCAGCCCAGTACTCTATCTAGGCCAACAGCGGGCCGCCGCCAAAGAGGCTGACTAAAGCCAACTGGGCGGGACCGCCTCTCGCCATGAAAACGATAGTAGTAGCCGCCTTTGTCCTGCTGTTGATCTACTACGGGCCACCGCAGGATCGCTCCAGCCCTTTTGACGCCGCGTGGATGCTGGGTGCGCTGGCCCTCTTGGCCGCGGCTGGAGGCCAATTGGCGCAGGCGATCCGCCTACCAGCCCTGGTGGGATGGATCGGGGCCGGGATGTTGCTGGGCACCGGCGGCTTGCAACTAGTCGATCTAGGCGCATTTTCCCTGCACCAATTGCTCTTGCTCACGGCGGGCCTCGGGGTCGGCTTCCAAGTAGGGCTGCACGTAGTATGGCCAACGCACGCTTGGCGCACGCTTGGGTTGGTAGCGGCAGCGACCGCGCTGGTCTTTGCCGCAGTGACCGCGGCCACCGCATTGCTTGGGCTGCCTTGGGAACAAGCCGTACTCCTCGGCGCACTGGCCAGCTTGTGGGGGCCTTTCACCGGTGTACCAGAATTTGGCCGGCGCGGCGCGCTAGTGCTGGCCGTGCTAGGGACGGGCTGCGCCCTCGGGGCGTTGGCTGGAGCACTGGTTCTGCTGGAAACCGGAGCCGCAGGATGGGTCGGGCGCGTCGGCCTTTCGCTTGTAGCTGGCGGTGGGCTGGGGCTGGGGTTGCGCCTTTTAAGGCGGTTCGCCACGCCAAGCGCGACCATAATCTCATGCCTAGTCGGGGCTTTTTTCTTAACAGCTCTCGCGCTAGATACTCTCGGGCTGATGGCCTTGCCCTGCGGGTTGGTGGCAGGACTCGTACAGGACAAGCAGCAAAGCCGCCGCGTGCGGTTGCTACTGCACCGGGGCGCGCCGGTGGCGTTCGTGCTCTTTTTCGCACTCTTGGGGACCGCGCTCGATCTCGGCGCACTGTGGCCGCTCGCGGACGGGCTGTACGAGGCCGCGCTCGTCCTAGTGGCCGTGCCGCTGCTTTTGCGGGGACTGGCTCCCATAGCGTACTACCCACTACCCGGCCCTTATCCAGGGCGGCGCATTGGCTGGCGGCTCCTGCCGCGCGGCGCGTTGCTGTTCGAGTTGTTCTGCGGCCCGCACGGGCTGGCTCCCTACGTAGGGGCCGAAGGCCTGTTGGCGCAGGCCGTGCTCTTGGATATTCTCGTTTCGACCCTGCTTTTCTCCTCCTTGTCATTGCTCGTAGATGAGAGCCTTAGCGCCGCAGAAAAGGCCCGCCCCTCAGAAGAAAACAAGGCGGCCTGAGTCAAGCCGCTGTTGGTTTGTGCCCAACTAGGCTGATTCGTATCTTTAGTGGTCTAGATATTTTGTATGGACCACATCCGCGACAACTGGGAATTGCTGCGCACCCGCATTGAGCGGGCGGCCGAGCGCAGCGGGCGCGCAGCGAGCGCGATTGAGGTTGTTGCCGTCAGCAAAACGCGCAGCGCCCGCGAAATCGAGGCCGCTTACGCCTGCGGCTTGCGTCTCGTGGGCGAAAATCGCATCCAAGAAGCAGCGGTCAAGCGCCCGCAGGTCGCCGCGCCCCTCGCTTGGCACTTTGTCGGCCACTTGCAGACGAACAAAGCCGGGCGGGCCGTCGAGCTTTTCGATCTCGTGCAATCGGTCGATTCCGCCCGATTAGCGCGGGCACTCAGCCGCCGCGCCGAGCAGGCCGGTCGCACTATCGAGGTGCTCTTGCAGGTAAACACGGCCAGCAACCTGAGCCAAGGCGGAGTGGTTCCCGATCAGCTCGTCGAGCTAGTCGCAACTCTCGCGCCGCTGCCGCACTTGCAGATTCGCGGCCTGATGACCATTGCCGCCCACAGCGAGGACGAGGCCACGGTGCGGGGCTGTTTTCGGACCTTGCGCGAGCTCGGCGAAAAAGTCACCGAGTGCGAATTTTCCGGCGTGTCCATGGACTATCTATCCATGGGCATGAGCGGCGACTTTGAACTCGCCATCGCCGAAGGGGCCAATTTGTTGCGCCTCGGCACGGCGATCTTCGGCCCGCGGCTGACTTGATACACAGGAGATAATCGTGTTCGATTTCGGCGGTTTTTTTACAGACGTCAAGGGCCTCCTCATTGGTCTCATCACGATCTATAGCTACGTGGTCCTCATCCGGGTGCTGATCTCGTGGTTTAATCCCAGCCCCCACAACCCACTCGTCCAATTCCTACGCGGCGTCACCGATCCGGCCCTCGATACAGTGCGCTCCTTCTTGCCGAGGTTTTTCTGGTCAACTGGAATAGACTTTACGCCGATAGTCCTGTTTTTCCTGCTCAGGCTCGTCGTCGTCTTTCTCCACAATATCTTCCCCGTAGCCGAATGAGCATGGCACCCCAAACCCCTTTTGCCTCTGTTCCGTCCCAAGTCGATTTCCCCGCTCAGGAACGCGAAATCCTCGAGGTCTGGCGCGACGGCAACCTGTATCGCAAATCCGTCGATGCCCGCTCGGTCGAGCGGCCTTTTCGCTTCTACGACGGGCCGCCCTTTGCGACCGGACTGCCTCACTATGGACACTTGCTGGCGTCCATTACCAAGGACGTGGTGCCCCGCTACTGGACGATGCGCGGCTATCGGGTCGAGCGCCGCTGGGGTTGGGACTGCCACGGCCTGCCCGTCGAAAACGAAGCCGAGCAGCAGCTCGGGCTCCGGTCGCGGCGCGACATTCTCGAGTACGGCGTAACCCAATTCAACGAGGCTTGCCGCGACTTGGTGCTGCGCTACACGGCCGAGTGGCAGCGGCTGATCGAGCGATTGGGGCGCTGGGTTGACTGGGACCACCAGTATCGGACGATGGACCCCGAT
>JAJEEZ010000013.1:0-6141 GCA_022820705.1 Candidatus Latescibacterota bacterium
CCTCTGCGGTTCAACACAGTGCGTAACGTCAGTAATATACACGATCAGGCGCTTCTATGTGTTCCATGCGCGCTATATTTTTGTCATGCGGTGCTGCGCCACGCGGTGCCAACACCAGCCGAGCAAGAGCAGCCCCAAGCCGCTGAGCCAGATTGTGCGCTCGACGAAAAACGCCAGCCCTAAGCAGGAGACTAGGCCCACTATGGCTATCCACCGGGGGTAGAGCCGTTGGTCGGCTGGCAAGCGCAGGGCGCAGAAGTTGGTGATGGCGTAATAGACCAGAATAGTGAAGGCGCTGAAGGACCAGGTGGTCTTGATGTTGCCTACGAGGACTAGCCCGGCGATCGCCAGTCCGACGACCACCACGGCAATAGAGGGCGTAGTCTGATTCCGATTGAGACGGGCAAGCGCTTGGGGCATATCCCCACGGCGGCCCATGGCCAGCAGGACTCGCGACAGACCGAGGATTAGGTTGAGCAGCACCCCGGCCATAGCGGTGATGGCTCCCAAGGCTAGGAGCGAAGAGATGCCGGGTGCATCAAAGGTGTGGGCGATGACCTTTAGGGGGGCGGCCTTGTCCATAGTGGCCGCGTAAAAAGCCTCCGAGCCTACGGCGGCTATGGCGATGGCACCGACGCCGATGTAGAGCATCATGGAAATGAGCAACACGGCGACGATGGCACGGGGGATCGTCTTGCGGGGTTGGCGAACTTCTTCGCCGAGCGTGGCGATGCGACCGTAGCCCGTATAGGCGACGAACATCAGGGCGCTGGCATGCAATAGGGCCGACCAGCCTTGGTCTCCCAAGAAAGGGGTCAGGTGCAGGTTGCTCAGGGCGCTGGGTGTGCCAGCGACGATAAAGGCGATTAGCGAGCAAAGCGTCGCGGCGACGATGGCGATGTTGACCTTGTTGGTGCGGTTGATGCCCAAGAGGGAGATGAGGGTGAGTACTAGCACGGCTGCTAGGGCGACCGGGGTGATAGATGCGGTCTGATCTAGTGCGTTGAGCAGGTAGCCGGCCAGTCCCATCGCCGCAGTGGCCGCGGTCGCGCTCTTGGCGCAGATGAACATCCACCCGGCGGTAAAGCCGATGGCTGGAGAAGCGTACTCATAGCCGTATTGGTACGTGCCGCCGCTGAGGGGGTGGCTGGCAGCTAGCTGGGCGCTGGACAGGCCGTTGCAGAGGGCGACCAGCGCCCCGATGGCGATGGCGACGAGGACTGACGGGCCAGCGATGCCAGCGCCGATGCCAATGCTGACAAAGACGCCGGTGCCGACGATCGAACCCAAGCCGAGGGCGATGGTGCCGATTAGGCCCAGTTCGGGACGCAGGCGTTCGGCTGGGGTGGGTGTGGAAGTCATGCGAGCAAATATAGGTTGCGGCGCACTCGCGTCCTATCAGTCCATTTGCTAAAAGCGAAAAAAGCCGACGCGCCTTGACTATATACCTAAAGCCTCTTTACGTACTAAATATCACTCATTAACCAACTACGGGGAGGAAATCATGATCCGAACATTATCATTTGTCCTAGTTGCGATAGGGCTGCTCAGCGGCGCAGAAAAAGCAGACGCTGCCGCAAGTGATGTAGTAGATCGAGAGACGTTGAAGAATTTCGTGCTGGAAGCGAAGAGCCTGGTGGAGTCTGCGCAAGACGAGGCGGAGCGGACGGCCATTTTGGAGACCTTCAGGACCGACGAAGAATGGCGGCATGGGCCGATTTATATCTTCATCACCAGTTTCGACGGCACGGGCTTTTTCCACGCGACCCAACCCGCGCGTGAAGGGGTCAATAACATCGACTCAGAAGACAGCAATGGCGTTAAGATCGTCCAGCAGAATATCGCGGCGGCACAAGCAGGAGGCGGATTCACGGAATATCTCTTTGATAATCCGGCGATCGAAGGAGAGGACGAGTCCACTAAGGTAAGCTACGTGTCCCCCATCGAGATTGATGGTGCATCCTATTACATTGGTGCTGGGTTGTATCTCGCTGAAGAGCAGACGAATGTCGCGCCCATTTCGTGGGGTAGCTTGAAAGGGCAGGTGTAACCCTTGAGCATCGTCGTCCTCGACTTCGGCGGGCAGTACGCCCACCTGATCGCCAACCGCATTCGCCGCCTCCGCGTCCATGCTGAAATCCGCTCGCCAGAGACTGCGATTGCCGATTTGCAAGACGCCGACGGGCTGATTCTGTCGGGTGGCCCGGCCAGCGTCTATGACCCGGAAGCCCCGGCGTACAATCCCGATATTTTGTCGATGGGCAAGCCGATGCTGGGCTTGTGCTACGGCCACCAACTGCTTTGCCATCGCCTGGGCGGTCAAGTCGAGATGGGGACGACTCACGAGTTTGGCGCGGCCTATCTGCATGTTGACAAGGCAGAGGGCGTGCTGGCTGGCTTGGACGCGCGCGAGCGGGTGTGGATGAGCCATCGAGACCACGTTGCAGCATTGCCACCCGGATTTGCCGTCTTGGGCGCGACCGAGGACTGCCCGGTGGCGGCAATGGGCGACGCCGAGCGCAAGATATACGGCTTGCAGTTCCATCCAGAAGTAACGCACACCGTCCGAGGCATGGATATTCTCGATAACTTCGCCGCGCTGTGCGGCGCAGAGCGGAACTGGACGATGGAGCGCTACACCGAGGAGACGATAGAGCGGCTCCAAGAGCAGGCGCAGGGGCGCAACGTCTTTTTGTTCGTCAGCGGCGGCGTCGATTCGTCGGTGGCGTTTCTCCTGCTCAACCGCGCTTTGGGTGCAGAGCGGGTGTTGGGTTTGCACATTGACAACGGCTTTATGCGCGAGGGCGAGACTACGATGGTCGAGCGGCTGATGAAGGGCGCGGGCCTGCACAATCTGGAAGTCGTCGATGCCAGCGCGGAATTCCTCGCCGCCACAGAGGGGATTGCCGACCCAGAGGAAAAGCGGCAGCGGATTGGCGAGGAGTTCATCCGCGTCCGCGACCGGGCGCTGGCAGCACTGGCACTGGATCCGGACGAGTGGCTGTTGGGCCAGGGGACGCTCTACACGGATACGATTGAGTCCGGCGGTACGGAAAACGCAGCGGTTATCAAGACGCACCACAACCGCGTCGGTGTCATCGATCAGCTCTTGGCCGAGGGCAAGGTCGTCGAGCCGCTGGACCAGCTCTACAAGGACGAGGCACGCACCTTGGGCGAGACGCTCGGCTTGCCGCATCACTTGGTCTGGCGGCATCCGTTCCCAGGGCCAGGGCTGGCGGTGCGGGCTTTGTGCAGCGATGGGCCAGACGCAGAGGACGCTGACTCCGGGTTGGCGCTTGAGACGGTCGCCGAGGCGCAAAAGGTGGCGGCGACATTCGGTCTGGCGCTCGATGTGCTGCCGTTGCTCAGCGTTGGGGTGCAGGGCGATTCGCGGACCTACGCGCATCCAGCGGTAGTTACCGGCCAGAGAGAGTGGAAGACGCTAGAGGCCCTTTCTACCGAGCTGACCAATAACTTCCCGTCGATCAATCGGGTGATCTACCTACTGGGGCCGACACCGCGACCGCAGCAAAATCTCAAAGCAGGGTATTTGACCCGCGACCGGCTCGATCTACTGCGCCAGGCCGATGCCATCAGCATGGAGGCGTTGGAGCGCCACGGGCTGATGGAGGAAGTGACCCAGATGCCGACGGTGCTGCTGCCACTGTCGTCGGATGGGGTGCAAGAGAGCGTGGTACTGCGGCCGATTGCGACTTCCGACTTTATGACCGCGCGCTTTTGCCCGTTGCCTCAGGCGTTTTTGGACGATGTGTGCGAGCGGCTGTTGGCACTAGCGGGCATTGAAGCGGTCTTTTACGACATTACCCACAAGCCGCCGGGCACGGTGGAGTGGGAGTAAAACCCAAGCGGCAAAAGTATGTTTGACACCAGCATCCTCGACGAGGCCATAAGAGCACGCCGTCAGAGGCTAGCGGTCGAGCAAGCCGAGTTGATCGATTGTGTTCGTCGCACTCTGTTGGAACTGCGGGAACCCTTCGGAATCGAGGTCGCGTACATTGTCGGCTCGTTGCGGTCCCCCGATTCTTGGCGAGAGTCGTCCAACATTGATGTGGCCGTGGCAGGTTGCTCGCCTGTCGTGCTTGAGCTAATGAAAGAATTGGAAGACGCTACCGGCAGAGTGGTGACCGTAATCGACCTCGACCGACATCCTGATCCCCAATCCTTTGTTCAGTTTGGAGTTAAGGTGCATGGATAAATTTTGCCCCATGTTGTCCTTCTCACCGTTTTCTAGCAGACGAGGGTGTACTGCTTCTTGCCTCGGCGCACGATTAGGTATTTGCCGTGTAGGCCATCTTGGCACCGCATACTCCGCGCCATATCCGTGCAGCGCTCGCCGTTGATGTAGATTGAGCCGTTTTGCACGTCTTGGCGGGCTTGGCGTTTAGAGGACGAGACGCCGGCCGCGACGAGCAGATCGATCAGTCCTAATTCCTCCTGACCCATCGCGTGCGTTGGCACGTCGTCAAAGCCTTCGAGGATTTCCTCCTCGGATAGGTCCTGAAATTCCCCGTAAAAGAGCGCGTGCGAGATGCGTTCGGCCCGGCGAGCAGCGTCGGCTCCGTGCACGATGGTCGTTGCTTCGGTGGCGAGGGTGCGCTGGGCTTCGCGCCGTTCGGGATGGTCGCGGACAGTTTCGGCGAGTTGGAGGATCGCGTCCTGTTC
Source organism: Candidatus Latescibacterota bacterium (assembly GCA_022820705.1). Classification (GTDB taxonomy): domain Bacteria; phylum Latescibacterota; class UBA2968; order UBA8231; family UBA8231. The sequence continues at coordinate 4,684 of JAJEEZ010000013.1, forward strand.
CAAGAAGGTGTACGTTTTCAGGTGGTCGATGACCTTCTGGTCTTCGGCGTTGATCCAGAACTGGTAAAACTGGTAAGGCGAGGTCTTAGCGGCGTCGAGCCAGACCGTGCCCGCCTCGGTCTTGCCGAATTTGGTGCCGTCTGCTTTGGTTACTAGCGGACAGGTCAGGCCAAAGGCCCGGGTACCGGCGGAGCGGCGGATCAGATCGGTGCCAGCGGTGATGTTGCCCCACTGGTCAGAGCCGCCGGTCTGCAACTCGCAGCCGTATTTTTCGTTGAGGACCAAAAAGTCGTACGCTTGTAGCGCCATGTAGCTGAACTCGGTGTAGGAAATGCCCGTTTCGAGGCGCGAGGCGACCGAGTCCTTGGCCAGCATGTAGGGGACGGGAAAGTGCTTGCCGACGTCGCGCATGAAGTCGATGGCCGCGAGTTGGCCGAGCCAGTCGTGGTTATCGACCATGATCGCGGGGTTGGGGCCGTCGAATTCGAGGAAGCGCTCTAGCTGAGATTTGACCTGCTGCGTCCACTCGGCCACGACGTCGGTGGCATTGAGTTGGCGCTCCTCGGTCTTGCCGCCTGGATCGCCAATCAAGCCGGTGCCGCCGCCAGCCAAGGCGATGACTTTGTGACCGGCGAGCTGGAAGCGGCGCAGGAGCAGGATCGGCACGAGGTTGCCCACTGTCAGGCTGTCGGCGGTTGGATCGAAGCCGTTGTAGAGCACGATTGGACCGGCGGCGAGGCGCTCGGTGAGGCCGTCGAGGTCGGTGACTTGGTAGATCAAGCCGCGAAATTCAAGATCGGGTATGATGTTCATTACATTTCCTTCTGATATGGGCATAAAAAAAGCCCCTGTAATCAGGGGCTTGTAAACGCGGTTGAGACGATAAAGCGGACGTACTACCCCTGTCTATGAAGTGGGGTATAGTAATAGTGGCGTTCGGTGCGTAGAGTTTGCATCATTTATTCTCCGCGCAAAAATATAACTGCGACCTCTATTCTCGTCAATATAGGAGACTACCAATGACTAATGAACAATACCGGGTGGCCGTCGTCGGTGCGGCCGGCACGTGTGGACGCTATTACACGCGCGCGTACGCCGCTCATCCCAACTGTGAGATTGTCGGTCTCGTCGATCGTGCCAGAGAGCGGCGGGATGCCATCGCCCGGCGCTACGGCGTGGAGAAGGTGTACGACGATCTCGACGGCCTCTTGGCGGCTGAAGTGCCGGATATTGTCTCTGCCGTGGTTCCGGTGGGTCAGAACTACCCTTGCGTCACCACCTGCGCTCGCGCTGGCGTGCGGGTCGTCTCCTGCGAGAAGCCGATTTCTCACGAACTGCACGAGGCCGACGAAATGATCCGCATCTGCCGAGAGCACGGCACGTTGTTTGGCTGCGCTCAGGCCGGATGGGCGACGCCGTATATGCCCGAGGTGGTCGAGTGGGTGCGACAGGGGCACA
>JAJEEZ010000073.1:0-11530 GCA_022820705.1 Candidatus Latescibacterota bacterium
CGCTTGGTGCCAGTCGGCGGCGGGGTCCAAAGAGATGTTCAAAAAGACCACCTTCTGGTCTCGAGTCTGTTGTTTGATCTCTTCTAGATGGGGTAGTGCCTCGATGCACGGGCCGCACCAACTCGCCCAAAAGTCCAGGAAAACCGCCTGACCTTTGAAATCACTCAAGGAGACGCTTTGGCCCTGGAGATCGTCGAGAGTGAAGTCGGGAGCGGGCTGGCCGGGTTTGATCTTGGATGCTTCCCGCACGACCTCCTCTACCACTTCGGTGTATTCGGGATAAGGATTGTCTTGCAGGAACTCGGCCCAACGATGTTCACCTATGTTAAACAGGCCGTATTGGAAGTCCATGACAATCTCACCGGCGAGAAAGAAGTACAGGACTTTGCCGCGCAAGAGCCGCTTGGCATGATTGTAGGGAACATAGGTTTCAAACTGGTCTCGGCGTTCCTCAGCGGCCATCTGCTTAGTGGCGGGCTGGTCGTTCCACTCTATCCAAAGGCGCAGGAAATTGCGCGACAGAAAGGTGCGGTAATCGGAAGTGCCGATAGCTGTTTCGTCGACCAGTTCAATCTGATCAAGGGCGTCGTAATAGTCCGCGGGTATGGCTTCGTTCTCCCGTCCGTTTTGCCACTCGTAATTGCGCGGATAAGAGACTATCTCTTTGGCCCATTCGCAAGTGATTTCAGCGCGGTAGTAATCGACAAAGGCCGGGGTGAGTTGGTACTGGCTACATCCCTCGTCCAGAAAGCGAGTCATTTCCAAGCGCCGCTGGTCGATTATTTTGCGAAAGGCATCGACCTCCAAGTCTTTGTAGTCGATGCTCAGGTAATCGGGGAAGCGAGCCCGCAGAGCGGCAAGGAACTGGTTGTTGGCCGCGCCTTGGCCGGAAAAGCGGAGGGACCGGGACGGATCGAGTACGTCTGCATCAACGTGTAACTGGTCGCCCGGTTCCAAGAAGAGCTTGACCTCGCGCTGAGGGCCAAACGAGACCATTTTTGCTTCGGTGAACGGCAATTCCACCGCGAGGCAACCCTTTTCGTCGAGGGGGGCTTCGACGGTGACGGGCTTATGGTAGATGGGCGTTTGCGCGTACTGGCCGAAAATGCTGCGGTGCTCTGGAGCATTGGCTAGCGTGGCGGTGACGCGGGTGGAGGGCGGTGCCATGGAAATCTCCTCTCTTGGGAATGCGGCTTGTGGACAGGAGCCAAATTTCGTATTTCGCTTCCGAGCATCCAAATGGGTGCTCTAGGTGAATCGGACAGGACTCGATCCATGCTCCTCGGGCATTGATCACAGACTAAAAGGAGATCCACCGTGACTGAGAACAGGGAAGTTATGCTGCAGAATTACACCCGGCGCGAATTTCGCCAAGGGCTTGAGGCCGGGAAATTCCAAGCCGCGATCATCCCCACCGGCAGCATTGAGCAGCACCTCGAACACCTGCCCTTTGATCACGATATTGCCTCGTCAACTTGGGTGGCGCGACAAGCGGCCCTGTGCATGTACCCAAGGGTGATCGTGGCCGTGCCCATGGCCGTGGGCATTTCCGAGCATCACATGAAGCACAAGGGCAGTCTCACGGCCAAGCCGGGCTCGTGGCTGGCCGTACTCTTTGACGCGGTGGAATGTTTTGCTCGCCACGGCATTGAGAACATCCTAATCCTCAACGGTCACGGCGGCAATGTGCGACCCGTGAACAGCATACTCCGTCAATGGCGTCTGTTTTTCGAGTCCACAGCTCCGGGGGTCAATCTGCACTTCCATCCCTATTGGAACTTGATTCCGCGGGCGCTCATTGACGAGCACATGGTCACCAAAAGCGCGCCGGGACACGCCACGGAATTCGAGACCTCACTGGCCATGCACATGTTTCCGGAGAAAATCCGTCATGACGCCATGCAGGACCAGGAGGACAAGACGCCCTTGGAGGCCGATGCGGAAAAGGGTAGGATTTTGTCCGAAGAAGCCGTCAAGCGGACCGTGGAATACCTCGAGGCGATGATGGAAGGGAAAACCCTGCTCGACGTGGGGGAGCGGTACTAGCAGCTCGTAGAGCCACAGTTTAATGGATCCACTCCCCGGTCGCGGTCTCTCATCTCTCTAGGCTCAATCCGAAAATCAGTCGATCGCGACGAAAGAGACCAACCCCTTGATGGGCAACATAGAGGTTTACGGGGGGGGTGCCATCCCCGCGGTCGCGCCGCAGTTGCACGTGGATACCATAGGATGCGTTGAGCACGAGCTCGGTGCCATCTTGGCTCAGTAGTCCGAGACCGAATGAGGTGACCGGGCTGATCCAGAACGAATCGCGCTCGAAGACCCAAGGGAAACGGTATTGAAAGTTGCCCGATGCCATCCAAGTGGGTTTGCCCTGTCCGAAGCCCAAGGCAACTTCGGGGACGATGTTGAACGGCTTGAAGGTGCCGCTGGCCCCCCGGTCCCATGCGAAGCCGAAGACCCATTGCCAGTGGCGGCTGAACTGGATGGCCGTATAGGGCCGGAGTTCCTGGGATGGGAATCCGAGTGAGGAATCTAAGCCAGTACGCTCGAAGACGGAGGCCTCGACACCAGCGTTGGGCTCGGCAGGCAGCGTATCGGCAGCAGTGGCCTCCGTGCGGGCGATCTCGTCGAGTCTCCGCTGCATGTCGTCGAGGCGAGACTTCAGGAGTTCCGCTAGGCGGGTCTCGGCGGCGGTCTCCGTGCGGGCGATCTCGTCGAGTCTCCGCTGCATGTCATCGAGGCGAGACTTCAGGAGTTCCACCCGAGCCTCGACCGCCTTGAGGTCGGCTTGCGAAACGCCGGTACCGGATGAAGCGGTCGCTGGGCTGCTCGATGCGCTCGCACGCGCGAGTTCGGCGCGTAGGAGATCGCGGAAATCGGCCAGCGTCATCACATCTGCGCCAGCGGTCGCTGGCGTATCCTCCGCCCCACCCGGAAGACCGTACGCCGGAATACTAATGGGGATCACGATGATAGGGGGAGAGGCGACGGGATTGGATATAATCAGAGGCTCGTCACTCCCGGGCACTTGGATGATCATTTGCTCCGAGACGGGTTCGGCCTGGGTACCAGCTTGGAGCCGTGTCTGTTCAGCTCGTTCGTCCTCTGCCGGAACCGCTTCCCCACGTGTCATCGGCGCGGCGACTGTTCCCGAGCGGGCGGCCTCGGCACGGCTCGAACGGATGTCGCCGCCCATGAGAATCTTCAGCCCGACCGACATCTGCCAGTTGTGGGCAAGTTGCCGCGGATCTTGGACATCTTGCAAGTCCGGGGGTGTATCGCCGAAGCCCGGCCCCGTTACGATGTAGTCCCGGGCGGTAGCCGACAGACGCAGACGCGGACCGAGCCGAGCATCAAGGCCGCCCCCGAGAACCAACGCCTTGCGATCAGCCGGGACGTCCGCGCCTCCTTCACCGAAGTCGGGCGCGAATACCATCTTTCCGCCGCCGACCAACAAATGTGGAGAGACTTCGGCGTCGCTACTCAGATTGAACTGCGCCTCGCCGCCGTATCCCTCGACTCCCTTCCAAGCGTCAAAGTCGTCGTTGACCCCGCGCCACCAGAAACCGCGCAGCCCAAGGAAGGGCCCGAGGTCGAAACCCGCGCGGAAGCCCGCGATGGATTGGTGGTTGATGCCTAGGTCGGCATCGAACGTCTGTAGCCCTCCGAAAGGCTCAAGCGACAGCCGAGACCCGGTCCGGTCCAAGTCCCGCACTTGATTGTAGTCCACCTCTCCCAGCCGTAGCCCTAGACCCACCCGAACCGCCAAGTTTCGGCGCAGGGCATCCGCATCCAGATCTTCCGCAACCGCCGGGTCGCCTTCGGAAACGGGTACGGCCCGATCCAGCGGATCTAGGTGGTATCGGCTGCGCTCCAGCATCACCTCTGCCTCGAGCGCGTCCGTCAGGAGGGTTCGGAATCCCAGCCCGTATTTCAATTGGATGCGCTGAATCTCTTCCCCGGCCGCAGGCCGAAACCGCAGGATACCTCCTCCTCCCATGAGTAGTGGCACGAGGGAGCCGCTCGCTAGCCCGATGGACAATTCGCTCCCGTAGGAGGCGATATCCACAGATTGGTCCGTTAGCGGCTTCTCCTCCTCGGCGGCGAATGGAATAGTGGACAGATTCGTCCAGCGATTATCGCTCCGCAGGTAGAAACCCGTTAGATCGACGTACCGCCCGAACCTAATGCCGGCCATGCCGCCGAGGAATCGACCATTCTCTAGGCCGAGGGCACCGTCCCACTGCGTCCAAGTCGCGGCGGGCCGCAGGTGATAGCGGATGCCCTGTGCAGCCACGGACGCCGGAGCTAGAGCACAGATGCCTGACAGAAACACGGCTAGATGCCAGACGGCCGATACGGCCGATCTCCTTGTGACTCCCAAGCTCAAAGTTGTACTCCGGTTATGAGTGTTTGGGTATGGTATTAATTTCTCGCAAGGCTGTCCAGCAGCGTGTCCGGCAGGGCTTTTGCCAAGCGGTCGGGGAAGACTTTGACTCGGTCTTCATAGCGCTGGCGCAGATCGGCGATCCACGCGTCAAAACGCTCTTTTTCCAGCGCCTTCCTCAAGGCGACCTCGGCCCTCCGGCGGGCCTGTTCAAAGGATTCTCGCCGGAACATCTCTCCGTTTTCCTCGTAGAACCGCCGGACATCTGCCTCGTCAATGGCGATTTGGTCGATGACTTCCCGTTGTCTTATACCCCTGACCAATAACTCCTGTCTGGTTTTCTCGACCCACTTTACCACCTCGGGATCTTCCGGCAGGCCGAGGCGCTCGGCGGCTGCTACAAAGAGCGCGGGCTTTTGCAAAAAGCGACGTCCGAGCAAGCCGATAAAGACGCTATCTAGCAAGGCCCGAGGCGCTCTGATCCTGTGCTGGCGCAATACCGCCATGTAATCCGCCAGAGAAATGGCCCCACCCTCATAAGTGAAGAGTGGCACGCGTTTTTCTTCGTCGGTGAGCTGCAACCTTCCGTTCTCTCCCAAGGTTGCGCCTTTATCCTTCAGCAGAGTCGTCCCTGCAGAGACCCGTTGCCAGTTGAATTCGCGTGCCAGAGTGTCTGCTTGCTCCTCTTCGAGGGCCCGTTGCTTCTCTTCCTGCAACTGCGTCCTTATGGCCTCCCGGTGAGTTTGCAGATCTGTGGGCCGGTCTTCTAAAAAGCGGATCAGGTGATAGTTGCGGCCCCGGCGCAGAGGGGACGAGACTTGGCCGGTGCCAAGTGTGTCGAATACCTCTACCGGGATCCCCAAGAGCCGTTCGGCAGCAGCGCGGGTGACAAATCCCAACTCGCCTTCCCGCAGGGCCGACCAAGTGTCGAGTGAATACTTTCTGGCCAACTCGCCGAAGTCGCTTCCGGCTTCGAGCTGGGCGCGGATCTGCTGCGCTTGCTCCCGAGTCCGCACCAAAATGGCAGTGGTCCGACGCTCCCGCGCCATATCCTGCCGATCGAAGAACTGGCGGATCTCCTCCTCGGACACTTGTATCTGGGGTAGGATCTCCCGGTCGCGATAGAGGGAGAGGAGGTGTTCTCTCTTTTTTTCGTCGAGTGTTTTGAGCAAATCGGGGTCCTGATCCAAGCCTTTTTCATGGGCCTTGAGGAGCGCGATTTCCCGATCGACCAAAGTCTGTAGGTACTCTTCCCGAGCCCGCTGTCCTGTTTCATCACTGACCAGACTCGGCGCGAGACGGCGCACGAAGTGGCGAAGTTCCTCGGCGGTGATTTCCTCGGTACCAACTATGGCCACGGCCGCTCCCTCGTGGTCTTGGGCGCAGGCCGTCAGCAGAACCGTCATCAGTGCGAGTCGCGCTCGGGGCGAGACCCAGCGCGCCGGCGCAACAGCCAGTCCCATTTTCGCTTCCTCGATTCAGAGTGAGCAGACAGGTGGCGCAAGAAAAGTAGGATGGACAAATAGGTGTATCAAGATATTGGTTGAATCCTAGGATGTGAGTAAATATATTGAATGGAAAGGTCGAAACGAGATGAGACTATTTTCTTTTATCCTAGTGCTGAGCTTGGCGGCCCTGTTAGGGGCAGCGCCAGCCACGGCCGATGCGCCGGATTACTTCGCCATCCACATTCCAGCCGGAATTGCCCAACAAATGGAGATTGATGGGGAATTTGTCGATTGGTATTGGTTCCCCAGTTACGCCATCATTACTCGGGATGCGCTGCTCAGCCGCGATGGCCCGGACGGGCTCGACTTGAATGACTACGACGTCACCATCTGTGTGGGGTGGACAGGTGTCGATGAAGGCAATCAGCTCTGGGTCGCGCTCTATACGTTCGACGACTTCTACGATCGCGACATGCCGCGCGGTAGCCGCACGGTTGGCGACGACGGCTGGACCTTCGCGCTGGACCCCGATCACAGTGGTGGTGCAATTGATCCGGACGGGGTGTACAGCAATGGTCAGGAGTGGACGTTGCAGGCGGCCGGCGATGCCGATGTGTTCGCCCTGCAGGGCTTCAGCGACAGCTACTCCCAGTTCTGGGCCAACCAGCCGCCCCACCTCGTCTTCGCCACTGGGCCGGCCAGTGACAAGCCGTGGAGCCACGGCGATGAAGATGTGACCATTCACTACGAGTGGCGCATGACCTTGTTCTCTTTCTTTGATGCGGCCGTATCGACCGGCGAAGGCGGAGCCGAGACCAGCACGGTCATGGAGCTGACTGAGAACGCGAAGATTCGCCTCATGTTCCAGGGCAACGACTGGGACGGCGGCGACAGTCGGGACGGGATCTGGGCTACTTCGAACGAGAGCGAAGCGACTGGCAACGGGGATTCCATGAACAGCTTCACCCTCATCGTTGACCCCGATGTTGAGGCCGCTGCCCCCACCGCGGTCGAGTCGACTGCCTGGGCCCGCATAAAGTCCAGTTTCGCAGACTAACCGCTCATCTGTATTTATCCTTGGAAATAAATGGGGGGCATCCGCAGGTCGGATGCCCCCATTCAGTTGCTTATCGTTCGTTCAAGTGCGTTTCTAAAAGTGACTTTTGAGCTGTCCCCAGGATTGGTCTTCAACTGCCGTAGAAGCGGATTCCGGAAAAAAGCCAGAGCCCAAGACAAAATCTTGGCCGAGAGCGGAATAGGGGATGGCGTAGCTCACTTTAGGCGAGCCGGTGTCTCCTTCTATCGCTGGATTGGGCCAAAGATACTCAACGTAGCCGCCTCCCTCAGCCGCCACGGCGATGAGTTCTTGAACCATTTTGACTCCGTTGGCGTCTTCGAGGTCAATCAAGTTTTGGCCCTCGAGGCTTGGATTCGCTCCGTGCAGGATGAAGAGGCCTTCAGTGGTAAAAAGAAAGAGGTAGATGGATCCCTGCTTCCAAGGTCCTTCGGTTCTGAATTCCTGCAAGATATTCAGGTACTCGGGCAGGGTGGAGGCTTTATCGCCGTATGCCTTCGCTGCGAGTACAAAGGTTTTCAGGGTTTCTCGGTCCACTACATCACCGGCTGTTACCTCCGGGTCTTGGGCGATGGCGGGATGTGTAGCGGGCAAGAGGCTGGCCAGCGCCAGCATGAGTACTGCTGTTAGACGCTTCATGGCGATCTCCTTTCTTTTGCTAATTGTGATATAGAACTAAGATACGCCCGACCCTGTAAAAAATCTATCAGCCAAGCCCACCTGCAAAAGGTGCATTCCACATAATGCGTGTCCTAGCTACTAGCTAAAAACCACTTTTGAGCTGTCCCCAAGACGGTTCTTCCACCGCCGTAGCAGCTCCTGTATATATCCCGGCACCGACGACAATCTCCCGGCCACCTCTCGCGGTAAAGGATTTGGCGTAACTAATTTTGGGCGAACCGGTGTCTTCGTCTCCTATTATTGCCGGATCGTTGTAGTAGTATTCGACGTAGCCGCCCCCCGCCCTAGCCACCTTGATGAGTTCTTGGACGACCTTGAGCCCGTTGATGTCCTCAAAGTCGAGCGCGTTGCGGGCTTCGCGCGTCCGATCCGCGGCGTGAAAAATTATGTATCCGTTCGTGGTAAAGATGAATAGGTAGATGGAACCATGCCGCCAATCTCCTTCTGCTGCTCTGAAGACATTCAGGATGTCCCTATAGCGCTCGACGCCATGCTCCTGCAATGCAGCGACATAGGCCTGAAGCGCCCCTGTTACAAAAGCTCGGAGACTTTCGAGGTCCGTAACGTCGGCAGCCGTTATCTCCGGAGTCGGAATGAGCGAGAGGTCGTACACGGGCGGTGGGATATGGGACAAATCCTGATGGTAACCACCAATGAGGAGGACTGTGTTGCCGTATGCTGGGCCGGTAAATCGGGTGGCATAGGCGATCTTGGGGGTGTCTTCGTCGCCTTCCTGCGCTGGATCGTCCCAGTAATACTCAATGTGGCCGTCTGCGTCTGCGGCCGCGATGAGGTCCTGCACGACTGTATTCCCACGGGAGTCTTCGAGCGCATAGATGTTCTTGTCGCCCGCATCCGCATCGTCCGAGTGAAACAAGACGATCCCTTCTTCGTTCATGAGAATGAGGTATGTGTTCCCGTGCTTCCAGTCGCCTTCTTCCGCGAGACTGGAGATAAATGGCGTCAGCAGTTGCTTTGACTCGTTTATCTCCTCAATGCGCGCTTTCGCGCCTTCCACGAAGGCTTTTAGCGTTTCTGCGTCCACGACCTCGCTGGCGGTTACCGCCGGAGATTGGGCCGCGACGGGATGCGCGACGGGCAAGAGGATGGCTAACGCCAGAATGAGTACTACTGTCATGCGCTTCATGACGGTTCTCCTTTCTTTTTTCTACTACAGATTTGGGAAGTGGGTTTGAGCTGTCCCCAAGAGCGGCCTTCAATCGGCCGTAGCGGGATCCAGGTAAATGCCGGCACAAACGATAAAAAGTTGGTCCCTGTCTGGCAGGTGGAAGCCTTCGGCGTAGCTCAGTTTGGGCGAGCCGAAGGCTTCGTCTCCTGCCACCGTCGGATCATTGTAGTGATACTCGACATAGCCGCCTTCTGCGGTGGCTGCATCTATGAGCCGTCTTACGACTTTGACGCCATAGCTATCTTCGAAGTCCAGCGCGATTCTGCCCTCTCGGGATGGATCGGCTCCGTGAAAGAGCACGTAACCGTCGCTGCTCATGATAAAGATGTAGATGGAACCGGATTTCCAATCGCCCCCCTCCGTCCTGAAGGCATTCTTTACGTGTGAGAGCTGACCGTAGTCGTCAAGCATAGTCTCTCGATAGATTTGGGCCGCCGCCTTTACAAAGGTCTTCAGGGTTTCCCGGTCCACCACCTCACTGGCCGTTACTGCGGGGCGCGCCATCTCCGGGATTGCAGTGACCACCTTGGACATATCCTGATAATAGCCTCCGACCAAGACGAGGTTCTGGCCAGATAAACCAGAGGTGTATTCGACCGCGTAGCTTACCTTGGGATTGGCGTCCCCTTCTACCGCTGGATCGTCCCAATAGTATTCGACGAAGTCGCCGCCCTGGCCGGCCGCGGCGATGAGTTCTTGCACGACTTTCTTGCCCTTGTCGTCTTCGACATCAATCAGGTATTCGTTGTCTATTGCGGCATCGCCCCCGTGCAGGAGAACGGCACCGTTTTTGATCAGTATCACGAGGAACGTGGAGCCGGATTTCCAATGCCCCTCGGCTCTGAAGATGTCCCGCAGTTTTGCGGTTTCGGTGAGAGTTCTGATGCCCTCTAGGTATTCTTTTCCTCCTTCTACAAACGCTTTTAAGGTTTCCCGGTCCACCACTTCACTGGCCGTTACCTTAGGGCGCTCTGGGTCTTGGGCCGCGGCAGGCAAGAGGCTGACTAGCCCCAGCATTAGTACTGCGATCAGACGCTTCATAATGGTTTCCTCTCTATTGGAAATATAATTGATATTTAAAATAAGGTACGCCCGATTCTATCCACCTTACAAACATGTTTGCTACGAACCAAATCCACCGCTAGTGCCAGCGTGCGTCACGGCTGATTCTGACTAGCCACGTATTGAGATAGCAGGGTGAGGTTTCGGTTGAAGGTGCGGCAGGATATGACCTCGGCGACGATGGGCGCGTGGCGGTCTTTGGGGTTTCGCAGACGACCTTCTTCTAGCCAGGGCCCCGCTGGGTCGAGGGCGTCGATAATAGCTTGGATCCGTTCCTCAGCGACCGGGCGCACTTGAGCGCGTTCGGCGAGGATGGTTTCGCGGCCTTCTTTGAGAATGCGCTGGTACAGGCTTTCAATGCGACCGGTGCGGTTGCCCACTTTAAAGGCGTAGTGCGTCGGCAGGTCCGCATCGCTGTAGGTGAGCGCGTATTCTTTGGTAAAGTAGAGCGGTCGGTTGGTCTGCAATTCGTAGAACCGGGCCATGCGCCCATCGGGCAATTGCGCTGCTTTAGCCCAAGCTAGGGCGCGGGGAATAGGTTCGAGAAAGCGCGGCTCGCCGTATGCGAGATAGAGTTCCAACAGAATTTGCATTACGCCAAAACTCTCGCCGCCGGTGATGGCGGGCGGTTCAAATCTGCGTGCCCAAGCTGGCTCCATCGCCAAGTTGTACTGCTGTGCCCAAGCCGGCTGCGGATCGGGCATCTGGGCTAGGATAATGAAATCGCCGCCTCGTTCGGCTGCCCGTCGCCAGCGCTCGTCGCCGTAAATTTTGTGCGCTTCGATCATGGTTGCAATGACGTCGGCGATGGCGTTGTCGTTAAAGGTGTAGTACGCGAGGTAGCGCTGTTTGGGATACTGGCGGGACCAACTTGCTGGATAGCGCGCCTGCTGGACGGGGAATTGGCTGGGATCGGCCCATTCGCTGTAGCGCTGGGGCCAAGCGCCGTTGGGATATTGGGCTTTGAGCAGAGATTCCAGTCCGTAGAGGACGGCGCGGTGTACGTCCGCAGCGGCAAAATCGAGGCGCTGATCGACCTGCATGAGCAAGCGCAGGGCGCTTTGCGTATTGTCGTCGTCCAAGGTGGTGCGGTTGCGGCGCTCGCCAGTCGTGCGGTCGCCCTGTTCGACATCGCGCCGGTAGTGCCAGTTTTTGCTCTGCTCTGGAGCAAAGTCGATCCGGTAATCCCAACCGCCCGAAGCCAGTTGTCCCCAGGCTAGGGCTTGCGCGGCCTCGACTGCGCCGTTGAGAAAGAGGGTATCGCCGGTGGCGTCGTAGGCTTGGAGGAACGCCATGCCGACCGACGGGGTGCCTGGGGGCTGGACCCAGATAGTGGTCGACGACGCGATACCTTCGCCTTGGCGGCGGGTAAAATCGCTTTGGTAAAGCCAGAGATAGCCGCCGTTGGTGGCCACTTGGCCGCGAAAATAGCGCGTCGCTTTGACCATAGTCTCCACGGCGGCTCGGTGCAAAACCTCGTCGCTGTGGAGCGGCGCACTGCATAGCACTAGGAGAAATAGCGAGACGATTTTGTACATCCGGTTGCCTTTGCGATTTGTCAGTCAGATATATCTAAAGTATCGAAAAAAAACTTCCAGTAGTTAAAATTATTGACAAGCTAATGAAGCCAAACGTAGCTTAACCCCGACAACAGGGCCAACCTTCCCATCCGCCGAAAGAGGGGT
>JAJEEZ010000360.1:0-6839 GCA_022820705.1 Candidatus Latescibacterota bacterium
TGATGTTGTAAATGGACAATTCGACTTGAGACGGAAGGGCGAGTTGGAAAGCAATGGTGGTGCTGGCGTTAAAGGGATTGGGGAAGTTTTGTGCCAGCGCAAACTCCTCGGGTACAATGCCTTCGGCTTCGGCAACTGCCGTTTCGATTGTAGCCTGTGGCAAGATGATTTCCCACAGACCGCGCCCGCCGCTCCATTCGATGACGTAAATGCGATTGCCGATGATTTCCGCGTCAATAGGGTTGGAAAATCCACCGACGATGCGGGTGACGCGCGCCTCGTAGTTGTCGCCGACTTTCGCTAAGTCGAGATGCAGCAGGTCTTCACTGGGGTCGTTGAACGGGCCAGCGACGTCGTCGCCGTCGGGATCGCCCTCGGTCCAGCTAAGCACGAAGCCGTCGCCTTGGAACGGCTCGGCGAGGGCATTATCTGCGTCGAAGACCAACCCTAAAGGGGAACGATGCGCGGTGAAGGTGCCGAAGCGCACGCCTTCTTCGCTGGCGTCCTTGAGGCGGCCGTCGGCTGGGTCGCGGTAGGCGTCGGCGTCTGGCCCGAGATTGATCACCGGCTCGGTGAAGTCGCGCGGCGGTGGTGGGTACGTGGGATCGTTGTGGTAGTAGCCTTCGCGCACGGCGGTGAACCTAGCGGGAAGGAGAAAGTCGCTAGCTGGATCGTAGTTGGAAAATTGCTGAGGAGTGTCTTCGAGACCCATGCGCCAGGGGAAGCCGTAGTGATGCCCTTCGCGCAGCCAATTGAGCTCCTCGGCCATATCGCGGTCGGGTCCGTTTTCCGTAGCGAATAGATCGCCGTTGGGGGCGAAGGCGAGGTCGTAGGCATTGCGCAGGCCCTCGGCAAAGAGGAAACCTTGAGCGCGGAGTGCGTCGCGATCGTTGGGCAGCACGAGGTCGCGGGCATCGGTCGGGACGCGCAAAACGATAGCTGTGAGCGCGGTTTCGCGCAGGTCGGGGAACTGCCTGTTGCCGTCTTGTATTTCGCCGTGATCGGTGCGCGAGCCGCTGTTGATAAAGAGCGAGCGGTTGTCGGGGCTGACGACTAGCCCGTTGACCTCGTGGTTGAAGATGCAGTCGCACCGCTCGTAGGGTGCGGTCTCTGCGAGGGTAAACCAGGTGCGCTCGGTGCTGACGATGGTAGTATCGACGTGGCCCCTCTGTGCCTCGGGGAAGCTGTACCACTTATTTTCGCTGACGATCCTGCCCTGCTTGTCGTGAAAGGTGTAAAACTCCTCGCCGCTATTTGGATCGACTTCGCCCTTGGTGATGGTGGCGATGTTGTAGCTGGATAGGTCGATGCGTTTGAGGACGTAAAAGACGCCGTCGGCGTCGATAAACAGGGCGCTGGCGCGACTGAAGCCGTGGTCGGCGGCTGTGTACACTGTGCCCGAAGGTACGAGGGTGATGTCGCCGTTGGGCTTGAGCGCGTAGCGGGTGTTGTTCGTGGGATCGCGGCCGAGGCTGGTGGCGGCGAGGATGTCGTCGATGGGAATATCATCGGGCAGGTTGTCCGATTCGAGTTGTTCCCATTGCCGCTCGCCGGTGTCGGCATCGAGCAAAATGCCGCGAGCGAGGGCAAATTGGCCGCTGTCGCGCGGCCCACGGCGGTTTGACGCCAAGTAAAATGAGCCGTCCGGCCCAATGGCAAAGCCCGTAAAGCCGCTGCGGATGCCGTGGTCGGCTCTGGAATATGCGGGCGTGTGTTCGCCCGCCGCTAGGTCGATGCGATCAATCGCGCCGTTTTGCCGCAAGGTGTAGAGCGCGTTGGTACGCGGATCCTTGGCGATGCGGAGCGTGCTTTGGGGGACGTTGAGGATGCGGCTAATTTCGATGTCGTCTCGGGTGGCTTGCGGGTCGGCGTAGGCGGTGGAGCAAAGAGCGGCGAGGACGGCGAATGAGAGGCAACGGGCGAGCATGGGGTCCTTTTGGAGGGAGGAATCAGGTAGAAATCGACGCAATTAATGCGCAGCGTCGTCGATGCGGTCGCCAAAGAGCGTGTGCGAGGTGGTGCGGGCGATGCGGACGGCTACGAGTTCGTTGCTCGTTGCGGGTTGTGGGAAAATCGCCGTCTTGCCCTGCGGAGTGCGGCCGTAGTAGCGAGGCTGGCCGTCGGGGGCTGGCCGTTTGGATGGACCTTCGACGAGGACCTCGACCGTGCGTCCGACCTGTTGCTGGTTGATCTGGCGCGAGATCTCTTCTTGCAGGGCGATAATGTGCTGGAGACGCTCGCCCTTGACGGCTTCGGGGACATCGTCGGGCAGCTTCTTGTGGGCGTATGTGCCTTCGCGCTCTGAGTACTTGAACATGAAGGCCGAATCGTAGCGTATCTCTTCCATTAGATCGCAGGTTTGGCGAAAGTCCGCGTCGGTCTCGCCGCAAAATCCGGTGATGATGTCGGTCGTCAAGGCGAGGTCGGGCAGGGCGGCGCGCAGCTTGTGCACGAGCTGTCGGTATTGATTGACGGTGTACCCGCGACGCATGCGGGCGAGTTGTTCGTCCGAGCCGCTTTGGACCGGAAGGTGTAGGCTCGGGCACACCGGGCCGACCTCGGCCATGGCTTCGATCACGCGGTCGGTAAAATCGACCGGATAGGGCGAGGTGAAGCGCACCCGCTCAATGCCCTCGACTTGGTCGACCTGCCGCAAGAGATCGGCGAAATCCACGTTGCCGGCGCGGTAGGAATTAACGGTTTGTCCGAGTAAGGTAACTTCCTTAAACCCCTCGGCGGCAATGTGTTGGACTTGACGGATGATCTCATCGGCGGACACGCTGCGCTCCCGGCCACGCACAAAGGGCACAATGCAAAAGGTGCAGAATTTGTCGCAGCCTCGGATGATGGTCACCCAAGCATTGGTGCCGGTTGTGCGCTGAGGGTGAACGCCGCTGTAGTTCTCGGAGCGGTCGAGCCGCACGTCTAAGAGCGCGTCGTCGCTGGATTGGGCGAGAAGCTGGGGCAGGCGGCGGTAGGAATCTGGCCCCATGACCAAATCGACGAAAGGAGCGCGGTCCGACAGGGTCTTGCTCAAGTGTTGGGCCATGCAGCCGAGGATACCCAAGGTGAGGTTGGGGCGGTGGGCGCGGAGGCCGTTGAGTTGGCTGACGCGGCCAATGACCCGCTCCTCGGCGTGCTCGCGCACCGCGCAGGTGTTCAGCAGGATGATGTCGGCCTGCTCGGCTCGTTCCGTAATCTGAAACCCGGAGTCGGCGAGGATGCTAGCCACCAACTCGCTGTCGGCCACGTTCATCTGGCAGCCGTAGGTCTCGATGTACACGCGGCGGCCGGCCGGACCGGGGCGCGTGGCCACGGGCTGGTATTCGGTCGCTTCGAGGAGGGGCAAGTTCATTGGCGCACTCCAAAAGCTAGCTCCTCGCGGGCTTGCTCGATTTGCACTTCTACAAACTCGTTGGGCCGGGCCGGACCGGCGAAGAGGACCTTGACGTAGTTATCGCTCAAGCCGACTTGCAAGCCGGTGGCTGAGTCTGAACGCCCTTCGGCGAGGACTTGGAGCGGGCGGCCGACAAAGCGCTGGTGGAAGGCAAGTCGCTTGGCCGCACTGAGGGCGATGAGCGCTTGGGCGCGCTCCTTTTTGACGGCGGCTTCTTGGTGCTCGGGCAGGCGCTCGGCCGGGGTGTTTTCGCGCTGGGAGTACGGAAAGACGTGGAGATACGTCAGCGGCAGGTCGGCCAACAAGGCACGAGTCTGGGCAAAATGCGCGTCGGTTTCCCCGGGAAAGCCGACCATGACGTCGGCACCAATGGCGCAATCGGGGATGCGGCTGGCGATTCGCTCGATCCGCTCGGCGTAGTAGGCGCGGGTGTAGTGCCGCCCCATGCGCTTGAGAATGTGATCGTCCCCGCTTTGTAAGGGCACGTGGAAGTGGCGGCAGATTGCCGGGGAAGCTGCCGCTTGGTCGATCAGCGCATCGGTGACGTAACCCGGCTCAATGGAGTTGAGGCGAATGCGCTCCAAGCCGTCGATCTGCTCTAGTGCTGCGAGCAGCTCGACGAGGGCCTCGGGCTGGCCTTGGTCGAACCCGTAGCGGCCCGTGTGGACGCCGGTCAGGGCAAGCTCGCGGTAGCCGGCCGCGACCATACTCTGGGCTTGGGCGACGACTTCGGCGGCCGGGCGGCTCGCGCTGTGCCCGCGCACCGCCGGGATGATGCAATAGGTGCAGTGTTCGTCGCAGCCGTCTTGGATTTGCAGGCTGCCGCGCGTGCGACCTTGGGGTACCGCGTCGTCAATGGCGAGAAATTGCTCGGTGCGCGGCCTCGTTGCTGAAGGCGCAGGGATTTCGGCACCCGCTAGGTGTGCTTCGAGTAGCTCGACGAGCTGGGCCTTTTGGCCGTTGCCCACGACCAAGTCGGCACCGGCTGCAGTGAGGTCGGCTGGCCGCCGCTGGGCATAGCAGCCAGTGGCGACGATCTCCGCGCTTGGATTGAGCCGCCGGGCGCGGCGCACGGCCTTGCGCGAGTCCGCATCGCCCGCGCCGGTGACCGTGCAGGTATTGACCACGTACACGTCGGCCTCAGCGCCGAAGGGCACGACTGAGTAGCCGCGTTCGGCGAGGCGGTGGGCGAGGGCTTCTACTTCGTAGGCATTGAGCTTGCAACCCACGTTTTGCAGGGCCACGCGTGCGTTTTCGGATGTTGGAGTACCCATAAGTCCGTCAAGGAAAACGAGTTCGACTATAAAACTTAAAGGTTGGCCCGCTCTGGGGCAATGGGCGGTTCAGGCGGGTTCGAGCTGGGCGTAGGCGACGGCGATGCGTTTGGTCTGCGTCCCAAAGCGGATGGAGAGTTTCATCTTTTCGCCGTGCCCTTCGCGGCTGACGATCTGGCCGCGTCCCCATTGAGGGTGGCGCACCCACTGGCCAACGGCGAGGAAGTCGTCTTGAGCGACAAACTCGTCGAAGCCGGACGACTGCTCGGCGTCCCATTCGTAGTGGACGCCTTGGGGAGCCTTTTTGCGGGGTGGTGGGACGACGCGCTGTCGCGAGCGGTCAAAACCGCGGTCCAACTCGTAATTTTGGGTCGTTAGTTCGGCGGGGACTTCGCTTAAAAATCGCGAGGGTTCGGTTGCAAGTAGCGAGCCGTACGCATAGCGGCGCAGGGCATAGGTAATGCTGAGCTGTTCTTGTGCGCGGGTCATGCCCACGTAGCAGAGCCGGCGCTCCTCTTCAATGGCTTGGGGATCGCCGACGGCTCGCGCCGTGGGAAAGAGATTTTCTTCGAGACCGCAGACAAAGACCAAGGGGAACTCTAAGCCCTTGGCACCGTGCAGGGTCATCAGGGTAATGGCGTTGCCATCGTTGTCGCTTTCGTCTGCCGAGGTCAGCAGGGACTTTTCTTCGAGATAGGTGGCTAACGTCGAGTCTGGGTTCTCGTCGGCGTATTCGGTCATCTCGGCCAGTAACTGATCGAGATTCTGCACGCGCGCCTCGGCTTCCGGGGTGTTTTCAGCCGTGAGCATGGCGCGGTACCCACTCTTTTCGACGACGGCAAAGCCCAGTTCGGGCAGAGAGAGTTCATCGGTGGCTGTCGTTAGCTCGCCGATCAGATCGGCGAAGGCTGCGAGGCTCTTTTGCGCACGGCCGCTGAGGTTGGGTACGTCGTCGAGGTGCCCAAGTGCGGTGGAGAGGCTCCAGCCCTTGGCTTGGGCGAAAGCCTGCAAGCGGGCGAGGGAGGTGTCGCCAATGCCTCGGCGGGGCGTATTGACGATGCGGCGCAGGGCAATATCGTCGGCTGGGTTGACCAACAGCCGCAAATAGGACAGCACATCGCGGATTTCGCGGCGGTCGTAAAAGCGGATGCCGCCGACGATTACGTAGGACAGACCAGCGCGTTGCAACTCTTCTTCAAAGAGGCGCGATTGGGCGTTGGTGCGGTAGAGCACTGCGGCGTCCCCGAGGCCGTAGCGGCCCAAGCGGTCGTAGCGGCGGATGGCATCGACGACGTGGCGGGCCTCGCGGCGGTCCGAGTCGCATTCGACGACCGCGACCGGGTCGCCCTCAGGGCCGTTGGTCCACAGCTCTTTGCCCTTGCGGCCTTGGTTGTGGCTGATGACGGCGTTGGCTGTGGCGAGGATGCGGCCGGTGGAGCGGTAGTTTTGCTCTAATCGCACTAGGCAGGCGTCTGGGTAGTCGCGTTCAAAGTCGAGGATATTGCGGATGTCGGCCCCGCGAAATTGGTAGATCGACTGGTCGTCGTCTCCGACTACGCAGATGTTGCGGTGGTGAGCCGCTAGCTGGCGGCAGAGCAAGTACTGGGGCCGATTGGTGTCTTGGTATTCATCGACGAGCAGGTGCTCAAAGCGCTCTTGGTAGGTTTGCAGAATGTCCGAGTGGCGCTCGAACTGGCGCACGACCTCGATGAGCAAGTCGTCGAAATCAAGGGCTTGGTTGCGACGCAGCTCTCGCTCGTAATCGGCGTAGAGTTCGGCGATTTGCCGTTGGTGCTCGTTGGCTTGGTGCGCGAATTCCAACGGGTCGAGCATGGCGTTCTTGGCGCGGCTGATCTGGCTGATGACCGCGCGTGGGGCGAGGTCGCGCTCGTCGATCTGGTGGGCGTCGAGGACGCGGCGGATGGTGGCGCGGCGGTCATCTTCGTCGTAGATGGAGAAGTTGGGCTCTAAACCAAAGCTCTCGGCTTGGCGGCGCAGGATGCGCGCACAGATCGAGTGGAAGGTGCCGATCCATAGCTCGTTGGCCGCTGGGCCGACGAGCTGCTCGATGCGCTCGCGCATTTCACCTGCGGCCTTATTGGTAAAGGTCGCGGCGAGGATGCGCCACGGGGGCACGCCGACTTCTTTGATGAGGAAAGCGATGCGAT
>JAJEEZ010000379.1:0-4941 GCA_022820705.1 Candidatus Latescibacterota bacterium
TACCCCGGCCCAATCCCCGGCACGACCAATGCCTCTCCGGCTGCCGCCTCCACAAAGGCACCAACGACGTCCTCGTATTCCTCTAAGGTCATATCGTACACAAACCCCGTGCCGCACTCCTGCATAATAAACTCGACGCCCTGTTCACAGAGAAAGCGCACATTGCGGTCAATCCCCGCCAAGTCAATGCCCCGTTCCGCGTCCCGAGGCGTAATCGCCACAACCAGCACGTTATGGCACTGTTCTTTTTGCAACATCTGCATACTATTCTCCTTTATTTGCTAGGCCCAAACGGTCTCGGTGGAAGTTGTGGCGTGCTTATTGTAGTGCTCTATGTAATCCTCGCGCGGCGGGCTGAAGATGTCGAGGATTTTGGCCGGTCCTTCTTCGACAATCCC
The DNA here is from genome assembly GCA_022820705.1 of Candidatus Latescibacterota bacterium. GTDB lineage: Bacteria > Latescibacterota > UBA2968 > UBA8231 > UBA8231. The sequence goes on from JAJEEZ010000379.1 coordinate 399, forward strand.
CCAGTGGACCACGTTTGGCGGAATCAAAAAGGCGTCGCCCGGACCGGTGACGCGTTCCTCCGACCCAATGCGAAAGCGGAAACGCCCGGCGAGTACCAAACCGGCCTGCTCGTGTGGATGGCTGTGCTCGGGCACTTCACAGCCTTCTTCCATGTCCAAAAACGATAGCATCAGCCGCTCGCCAGCCACCAAGCCGCTGTTGATTTGGGGAAAAAGCTCCACAGCCGCAAGTTCTGCGGGGTTGATAAAAGGCATAGTCTCCTCTCCTATTCGACAAAGCTGCGCAACCAAGCATCGCCGCGATAGCGCGGCCACAGCGTAACAAAGCGGCCAACCATCAGTCCGCTATAGGCCATCCAAGCACCGACCAATTCCCAATCCAACCAGTATATAAAAACCAACGCCGCAGGCAAAAATACCCCAAAGGTGGCCAGCGCCATAGCCTTGAACAGGTACCCCATATCGCTAGCGCCGATGAAAATTCCGTCAAAGACGAAGACCACGGCGTTCAGCGGCTGGAGCAGCGCGATGAGTATGTAAAGTGCACCGACCTGTTGTACAACTTCCCGATGCGGCGTAAACAGCGCGGCAATGGGCTCCAAGGCCGCAAAATAAGCCAAGCCAAACCCCGCTCCCAAACCCAAGCCCCAGCAGATGATCCGCCGAGCGAACTGCCGGGCTTCGGCAAAAAGGTGCGCTCCCAGGCAGCGGCCGACCAGCGTCTCGGCCGCGTGAGCAAAGCCATCAACGGCGAAGCTAGTCAGCCCCCAGACCTGCAAGATCACGGCATTAGCCGCCAGCGGTGCTTCGCCCATCCGCGAGACCATGCCGAGGGTGAAAAAACCGGCAAATTGCAGACAGAGGGTGCGGCCAAAGAGGAAGGCGTTGGTCTGCATCAAGCGCTTCATCGCGTGCAAATCCCACAGCCTTGTAGGCCACTCCCGCAGATAGGAGCGGTAGCGGGAAAACAACCAAAAAATCCCCGTGGCCAGCGCCGCCGCATTGCCCAGCACAGACGCCCAAGCCGCCCCTTCGACACCCAGCTTAGGAGCACCCCACTTGCCATAGATAAGCACATAGTCCACGCCGATATTGACCAAGTTGGCAACGGTCATAACCCAGAGGGGTGCTATGACATTGGCGGTCCCGAGGAAAAAGCCGTTGAGCGTCATAATACTCAGGGCCAAGGGCGCTTCCCAGACCCGGATAGCGAAGTAGCGTATGCCCCAGTGCTGGACTTGCGGAGACCCGCCAGCCAACTCAAATCCAATCCGGCTGATCCAGCCACTAGCCGCTACGATCCCCATGCCGAGGCAGACGGCCACAATAAGCGAGCGGTAGAATACTCCTGCGCTCTGCCGTCGATCCCCGGCCCCGCTGTACTGGGCCACCAGGGCCGTGGTCCCCATCCGCAGAAAGGCCAAGCACCAGAATATGCCATTGAAAATCAAACTCGCCGTAGAGACCGCGCCCATAAAAGCCACTTCCGGCAAATGGCCGATCATCGCAGTGTCGGCGATACCGATCAGCGGCGCAGACAAAGCTGCGAGGATATTGGGGACGGCGAGGCTGAGAATCCGGCGGTCGAGTGAGTTCAATCCTCCGCCTCAGGTCGCCAACCAAACCGTTTCAGGTCGATGCGTTGCGCTGTAAAGACAACGCCCTCGCTAGCCAAAAGCTCGTATTGCACCAGATGGTTGCTGCCGCTGCGCGGCGAGACCTTGCCTTGGGCGTTGATAATGCGGTGCCACGGCAAATCCCATTCCTCGGGCATCCCCGCTAGGGCAAAGCCAACCTGCCGCGCCCGCCCCGGATAGCCGGCCAAGGTGGCGATCTGTCCATAGGTAGCTACCTTGCCGTAGGGCACGCAGGCGATAGTCTCATAGAACGCCCGACGCATGGGATTTTTAGCAGTTGGGAGCGGCGGCCTCATCGCGCCCTTCCAAAAAGTCCAGGGCCTTGGTATAGCTGCGCTTCTCCAAGTAGTGGCGCAACATCGGCGGAGCTTCGTTGCCCAGCTCTTGGCCGAGCTCGTCTAGCCGCCGCAGATGCGCGGCGATCGACTCGCCCTCACCGTTGTCGATAGCCGCCATCAGCGCTTGCAGGGTAATGTGTACTTGTTCTAGTGCCATAGCTCAAGCCGCCATGATGAGGTAGGAAAGCCACTCGGCGTGCGGGTTGCGGATCGCGTAGCGCGTGCCCGGTGGCAGGTGGATCATATCTCCTTCCCGAATCTCCTGTTCATCGCCATCAGCTTCCAAGACGCCGCTGTTTTCCAGCACGTAATAGACCTGCTCCAGTTCTTCACAGCACCGCTCAATCGTCTGTCCACGCGGCTGTACAGCCTCCCGATCAATACAGCGCAGTCCCTGCGTAAAACCCACGCTCTCCTCACCGACCGGACCTAGCTGGTGCCAGCGCACCGCGCCCGCACCGTCGCCCATCGCCGGCACATCGCGCCAGTTGCTGATGGCAAACTCGCCGCTGTTGGCCGAAATCCTTTGGCTAATCACGTGGTGTTCGAGCCAGTCGTCGCTAGTGTCGTTAAACATCTGGTGGTGGATGCCCGACGGCAGGTACACCGCGTCGCCCTCCTGTACGGGAAACCGCTCCTTATCAAAGAGCACGTGGCCGCTACCCGAGAGTATGTAGTACACCTGTTCGAGGTTTTGGTGCTTGTGGTAATCCGAATTCTTGCGGCCCTGGAGCGCATGGCGGGCAAAACCCTGTAGGCGCTTTAGGCAATTGCGCGGATCGGGATCGTCGTCGTCATCGCGGTCGCGCAACCCGCCCCAATGCACAGCGCTCAGGTGAGCTATGTTGGGTTGGATGTCGCGCCAATTGACAATGTACACCATATCTTATTCCTCCTGTAGTTACAAAGCGACGATCTGGCGCATTCGCGCACCGAGATCGATGAGTTCCTCGCGGCTACCACCCACTTCGTGGATCAGCGTGGAATCGTATCCCACCGCCCTCAACTCGGCCATGACCGCCGACCAGTCCGTATCCCCTTCGAGCAGATTGACGAAGCTGTGCTCGCCGCGGCGGAAATCCTTGAAATGCACCTTCTTGATGCGCGGCCCCAACTCGCGGATCCAGTGCTCTGGGTAGCCGTAGGCCATCATGTTGGCCGTGTCGAGGTAGATGCCCACCCACTCGCTGCCGATTTCATCGACGAACAGCCGGGCTTCGATCGGGCTGAGCAGGAACTTGTTCCAGACGTTTTCCAAGCCAATGGCTGCCCCCATTTCCTCGGCCAAGGGTGCCGCGTCAATGAGCGCATCCCGCAACCCATCCCAAGCCTGCTGATAGGTGCCCTCGACCGCTAGCTGCCCCGGGTGCAAAAGCACCCCATCGACCGACAGCGCACCAGCGATCTCGAGCGAGCGCCGCAAGCACTTGAGACATCGCTCGCGCTCGCCGGCATCGCGGCTGAGCAGGTTGCCGCGCTCTTGATACCAGACGATAACGCTGCCGATTTCAACGCCAGCGTCCGCGCACTGCCGTCCGACCTGTGCGATCTCGTCGGCGCTCATGCTCGGATCTAGCTCCTTGCCCTCGGCAAAGACCAGTTCCACGGCTTGGTAGCCAGCATCTTCGCACAATCGCAGCGTGTCCTCCAGCGACATGCTACCCAAAATGATCTGCGTGATTCCTATTTTCATAGCACACCTCTCTATTGAATATATCTAACGCGCTCAGTATGTTATGGGCTATCGCATTCGGCCCGCAATTCGTTTTACCCCTTCAACGAGGAGAACAAAATGGCAAAAAGAAAATCCGCCAAAAGCAAAAAGGGCAAAAAGGACTTTCAGATCGGCTTTGTCGGCGTCGGGCGCATGGGAGCCAACATGGCCCTCAATCTCAACGACAAGGGTTTCAACATCGCGGCCGTATTCGACGCCAACAGGCGCTCCGCCAACAAACTAGCCAAAGAGCTTAGCTGCGCTGCCCCCAAAACCCTAGCCGAAGTTACGGCCCTCTCCAACGTGGTCATCACCGTGGTCACCGACGATGCGGCCATGCGCTCGATTTTTTCTACTTCTGGCGATTCGCTGTTGGCCAATGCCAAAGGCACGACCTTTATCAACTGCGCCACCATCTCGCCCGCTGTTCACGTCCAAATCGAAGAACGCGCCGCCTCAGTCGGTGCGTCCTCGCTCGAAGGCTGCATGGCCTCCAGCATCACCCAAGCGCGCCAAGGTACGCTGTACCTAATGTGCGGCGGCAAGCGCAGTGTCTTCAACCGCGTCCGGCCCATCCTCGACGCCCTGAGCGTCGATCTGCGCTACATCGGCACGGCTGGCCAAGCAGCCCAAGTCAAGGCCCTCGTCAATATGGTCATGAATATCAACACCGCCGGGCTAGCCGAAGGCTTAGGCCTAGGACAAGCCCTCGGGCTGGACCTGAAGACGCTGATGAAGGTCTTTTCCCAGACCGGCGCCAATTCGCGGGTTTTGGAGACCGACGGCGAGGACATGACCATCCGCGACCACGAGTGCTATTTTTCCGCGGACCACGCGGCCAAGGACTCCGGCAT
>JAJEEZ010000268.1:0-7037 GCA_022820705.1 Candidatus Latescibacterota bacterium
GTGTTGCTTAGGTTGCCGTTGCGCCAGACGCAAGGCTTTATCCAATCGCTGTTGGGTCTGATGGGGTTGGCTTTGGCCGTGCCGGACTACTCGACTTTGTCGCGTCGCCAAGGGCCCTTGGCGGTGGTGTTGCCGAAAAAGTGCCCGCATGAACCTGTAAGGCTCCCGCGTTGGCGCGGGATGAGATCCTTCGAGCCATTCGACGCAAGGGACGCAAGGCGTGGAAGCAGGAAAGTGGCTATCATCGACGCTCGTTGGCCGAAACGCACCTCTATCGCTATAAGCAACTCATCGGCGATAAGCTCAAGGCGCGTAGCTTTGCTAACCAACAGGTCGAAAGTCGATTGGGCTGTGCCATCCTCAATCGAATGATTCATCTGGGCAAACCTGAGTCGTATCGAGTAAAAAAAAGCAACTGATCAAAAAACAACGGGCGACAAGGATACCTCCGATAGGATTCATGCAACAACGCCAAGCCTATTGACACAAGATATTGGGGCGAAATTGAGGATTTTCTGGGAAGCTGCGTAACATCAGTTACCACGTTTCCCATACTGCCTTTTCGCGGAAGCCATCGAGGTCCAAGTCGCCGCGAGCGTAGGCGTCAATGGTAGATTTAGGGACCCGCAGAAAGTGAGTTTGATCTGGGTCGTATTTGATGGCTTTGGGTTCAGAGCCCTGCATAATATGGGTCGTCCGACCAGTGCGATATTCGATGATGACGTGCTCGTCGGATTGGAGTTGGCTGAGGGTCGGGCCGTAATCGGCAACGGCTTCGACGATGTTGGCCTTGACGTCGTCGAGGGGTAGAGGTCTGAAGCGGAACACCGAGTCATTAATAAGAAAAAGAGCCCCTAAATTTGGCTGATACATCCCCAGAGTGGGTTGGCTACCAATTAAGGGATGATGATCTTGTCCCGAAACTTGGCCGAGGATGCCGGCCATGATGTCGATTTTTTTAGAGACACTGTGCTCAGAAAAGACAATGCGCTGGCGAAAAGCAGCCGAGTCAATACGTCCCTCGCGAAAGGCGTCAATGGCGGATTTTTTGGCAGTGGCGGTGATTAGAGAGGCAGCAGCGGCAGCGCGATGATGGCGGGGAGTAAGGCCGTGGACCTGAGCGACTATGGATCCGTGGGGGGGCGCATCGGCCTCCGCAACGTCAGCCAACAGAGAGTCTCTTACCCCCACGACTATTCACTTGACTTCGACTTCGCCCTCCGTGGGCAATTCTTCTAGGTGCTTCCTCAATCTGGTTATCGCCGCGACTTGTTTGTCCGTGTCGAAGAACGACACAGAATCCCCAAAGGTCAGGACGAACTTCTCAAAATCGAAGGCCCCCTCCCCAACAGCCATGGGCATAATGGCTTCGATTTGTTTGGTAAGGTCGAAAGATGCGGAATCTACACCGACTATATAGCCATCGGTGTAATGCCCTAGGACGCTTGCTAGGTCGCTTGGACGAGCAATCTGGTAGCAGACCGTAATCCGGTCGTCTGAGTCGAGCTGACCGATGTTGCCGGCGTAGTTGCCCAGAAATTCGGCGAGTAGGTCGTGGACTTCTGCCAGCGATTTCTCGTACGATGCGGGGCCGCCCCCCGATTTTAACTCAAGAAACTTGACGCCCTTTTCATCCCATGCGGCCGATATGCTGGGATGTGCCTGCCTAGGCCATGATCCTTCGCTAAGAAAGAGGACTCCGTAGCTGTCGAGGTATAAACCACGGGGCGAAGAGTCCATCGGATCAGGCGCGTCGAGATATAAGTTGCCAAGTACCCCCTCCATGATGCGGATGTCGCGCTGCATGCGCTGAGGGTCCATGTCAGCGAGGCTGGCCGTGGCCATGAAGCCAGCGACTAGGATGTAGAGCGTAGTCATGGCAATCTCCTATGGGTCGATATAGCGCACTGCCGGCAGCACTTCCATCACGGGTGCTTCGTCGCGGCGCAAGTGGATGTAGATCTCGCGGTCGAACTGTTCAAACTGGCGGCTGATGAGTTGCAAGTCTTGGTAGCGCTGGGCTTGGATCTCGGTCAGCAAATAGTCAAAGACGCGCTGCTGGCGCGTTTCAGATGCCCGCAGAAGCTGGTTCATTAACGCGATGGTGCCCTCCTGTGTGGCCAGCACTTCCTCCCGGGTCAGGGGTTCGTCCGCCAGCGCCTCTCCCCACTTGAGGTCGAGTTCACCGGCGCGGTAGCTGAGTTCAAACTCCGGCCACGCCAAAAAGAACGCTAGCGCAGCCACCGCAGCAGCGGCCAAACCCGCCATCAGCCGGAAGCGCCGACGCGGCACCTCAGCCTCGACAAACGTCAAGTCGAGGCGCGGAGATTCGTCCGGCCAAGCCCGCAGCAACGCCTGCGTACTGGCAAGCGCGTCGAGTTCGCGGCGACATGTCGCACAGGCGGCCACATGTTCTTTCATGCGCTCCTGTTCACCTTCTTCGCATTCGCCGTAGAAAAAGGTGAGCAAGTCTTCTTTCCTTACGTTACAGTCCATCTTCGTCAATGTCCCACTGGTTAAAGGTTTTTCGCAGTGCCTTGAGGCCGTAGTAAAGACGCGACTTAACCGTGTTAATCGGAGCGTCGAGCACTTCGGCAATTTCCCGAAACTTCAGCCCCTCGTATTCCTTGAGCACCACCACGACGCGCTGTTCTTCGGGCAGGGTCTGCAAGGCGCGATTGAGCAGATCGCGCAGCTCGACCTTGTCCATATCGGCGGCTCGGCACAGCGCCGGATGAGGCCGGGCACTTACTTCCTCGTACGCATCGAGCGAAACGTGCTGCACTCGCTGGCGCAGGTGGTCGCGGCACAGATTGGCGGCGATCTGGTAGAGCCACGTAGAAAAGCGCTCGGGGTCGCGCAGCCGATGCAACTGGCCATAGGCGCGTATAAAGCTCTGCTGGCAGAGGTCTCGCGCGTCTTCGGAATCGCCGCTGTAGCGGAGCGCGAAGTGGTAGAGGCGGCCCTGCCAGCGCCATACCAAGATATTGAAGGCTTGGTGCTGGCCAGCCCTGAAACGCAGGATGAGATCAGCGTCGCTCATGTTCCTTATAAGACGAGGACCGAGCACAAAAAGTTTTACGCGAGGAGAATGTTAGCAAAAAAAGTAGTGGGATGTTTAGAGCCACTTACGTCATTTGCAAGGTGATCCGCAGATAGACGCAGATAGACGCAGAATAGGATGCACAAGACAATCCACCGCTAATCATTCCACATTGCTATCGCGCCCCAGCCGCGCCAGCACGTGTACCCCAATCGCGTCGGCAGCCTCGTCCCAAAAGGGTGCCAACTCGTGGGAAGTAGCCGAGCCGTGCTGTTCGCTACAAAAGGAGAACGGTTCCTCCATCAAGCGGACTTGGGATTCCCATTGCGTCACTTCGAGAGTAGTTTCAATACAGGGCTTGAGATCGAGGTTTGAGCCAACGAAGCGAAGCTCGTCGATTCCGACCCTCAGTCGATAGTCGGGGATTACGAGGGCGTTAGACTCGCGTTCGCGCACGGCCCAACCAATGGCGTCCAATTCGGGTAGCCGCCGGACCAACACCGGCACGAGGAATCGCTGAACCTCGCGTACCTGTTCGCGTGCAAACGCTTCGTCCTCGGTGTCAAAAAACAGGAACAGGGGATCGAGCGCGACCTCAAACGGGTTGGTATGGCCGACGACCAAGAAGTGTAGGGGCTGCTTTTCCCGCTCTTGGGGTGCGCTGCTGGCGACCGCCCATGCGAGGGAGCTCAGGATGTAGGCACGGCTCTGGAAAAAGGGCACCTTAGCCTTGCGCGCCGCCTTTTTGATCCTCTTTTCGAGCAGGACGTTGTTTTCGTTGGCCAGCACACTGCGGCTCTCCTTAACCAAGTAGGAGATTAGCTTGTCGGCACGCTCGGACGCAATGTCTGGCCCCCCCTGTAAAAGCAACATTTCCCAAGCGTCTGTCTCGGCTTCGCGCTGAGCCATCAGTGAGTCGAGCAGTCCCTGAAGCCGGGGGCGCAACTCTTCTGCGGAGACGCCACTTTCTTGTGCAATTTTATTTAGGAGGTCGTGTGAATAGCTGGCCTGTTGCGCGAGTTGCTCTTGCAGGGTGACATAGAGTATGCGACGCAGTGCCGCGTCCCCTTGGTCCGCTATAGCCAAGCCGGCGGTGGGCAGCAAGAAGGCGATGGCTAAAACAATCATAGAACATTTCCTTTATAACCTCGTAATTCCCATCACAAGTCAATCCAGTAGCGAAACTTTTCAATGAGCGGCGCGGGTCTGCGGCCCTCGGCGCGGAATGCTTGGTTGGGCATGGTCATCGCGCTCTCGAATTGGCCGCCGTTGTGCTCGATGATCTTGCGCGAGCCAATGTTGTCCGAGTCGCAGGTGACTAGCACGCGGCGCAGCCCGATTTCCCGCGACACCTCCAGCGTCAGGGCGAGGATGGCCTTGCCGTAGCCGCGACACCGCCGCGAGGGTCGGATACTGTAGCCAATGTGCCCGCCATAGGTAAGCAGATACGGAGTGCTGAGTTCGGGTCTTATAGAGGTTTGGCCGATGTATTCGCCGTCGTGTACGAGCCAGAGCACCCGATCTGGGTACCGCACCCGCAAACCTGTCTCATCGGCGAGGGCCTTGAGGTCGCGCACGAATTGCGGGAACTGGTCGGCGAGGGAGTCGCTGTCGTAGCCGAGGGATCGGGCGTACGTCGAGTCGAAACGGCCTTCGGCCAAGAATTCGGCCGCGCCCGCTAGGAAGCTATTCCGGTACAGAACGGAGGGAGGGATGAGGGATTGCATGATAGGTTGGATATAGCACAATAGGCAGGATTGTGGGGATGAGGGGCAAGGTAGGGTGTAGGAGTTAGACCGTCAACTTGGCGGCGCGCTTGCCCATTCGCAGGCGCGTATATCATTAATTGCCTAATTTATACATGGCTCTTCCCTTGGCGAGCCACCGACGCGCCGGTGGGGCCTTTTATACAACGAAGCGAAAACCCATAAGCGCAATCTCGCCACAGAACAAAACCATTCCCTGCACATAAGGAGAACTCAATGGAAATTGCGGCACAAAAAACCGCTGACCTAGACTACAAGGTCGCCGACCTAGCGCTGGCTGAATGGGGCCGACAGGAAATCATTCTCGCCGAGCAAGAGATGCCCGGGCTGATGGCCCTGCGCGAAGAGTACGGAGCCGCCCAGCCGCTTGCAGGTGCGCGGATCGCCGGTTCCTTGCACGCGACGATACAGACCGCGGTTCTCATCGAGACGCTCACCGCGCTCGGGGCGCAAGTGCGCTGGTGCTCGTGCAACATCTTCTCGACCCAAGACCACGCGGCCGCGGCCCTCGCCGTTACTGGCATCCCGATCTTCGCTTGGAAGGGCGAGACCGAAGACGAGTATTGGTGGTGTACCGAGCAAACCCTGCGCTGGCCCGACGGCGCTGGCCCCAACCTGATTCTCGACGACGGCGGCGACCTGACCAAGTGGATCCACGAGAAGCACCCAGAGCTTTTGCCGGACCTCCGCGGCATCTCCGAGGAGACGACCACCGGTGTCCACCACCTCTACCAGATGCTCGAAGCCGGGACGCTCGCCATGCCAGCGATCAACGTCAACGACAGCGTCACCAAGTCGAAATTCGATAACCTCTACGGCTGCCGCGAGTCGCTAGCCGACGGCATCAAGCGCGCTACCGACATAATGATCGCTGGCAAAGTCGTGGTAGTGGCCGGTTACGGCGATGTCGGCAAGGGATGCGCCGACGCCATGCGCGGCTTGGGAGCGCGGGTAATCGTCACCGAGATCGATCCGATCTGCGCGTTGCAGGCAGCGATGGAAGGCTACGAGGTCAAGAAAATGGACGACACCATTGCCGAGGGCGACATCTTCGTTACGGCCACCGGGTGCCGCGACATCATTCGCATCGACCAAATGGAGCGGATGAAAGACGGGGCCATCATCTGCAACATCGGCCACTTCGACATCGAAATCCAAGTGGCCGAACTAGTGGGCTATCGCGGAATTGAGCGCATTGAAATCAAGCCGCAAGTCGATAAGTTCACCTTCCCCGATGGACGCAGCGTCATCCTGTTGGCCGAGGGCCGCTTGGTCAACCTCGGCTGCGCCACCGGGCACCCCTCTTTTGTCATGTCCAACTCATTTACCAACCAAGTCTTGGCGCAGATTGAATTGCACACCCGTCACGAGCAATATCCAGTCGGCGTGTACATGTTGCCCAAGCACCTCGACGAAAAAGTGGCGCGTCTCCACCTGCAAAAGCTGGGCGTCGAAATCGACGAATTAGACGCCGACCAAGCAGCGTATTTGGGGATCCCAGCGGAAGGCCCCTACAAGCCGGAGCACTATCGCTACTAGCATCCCATGAACGTCGCTGTCTTGCTCTCCGGCGGGGTCGATAGCTCGTTGGCCCTCGCCCTGCTCCAACGCGAAAAGCGGCTCGCCCTCAAAGCCTACTACCTCAAGATTTGGCTGGAGGACGAGCTGTTTTCGCTCGGCGACTGCCCGTGGGAAACGGATTTGACCTACGCCCGCGCCACCTGCGAACAGCTCGGGGTGCCACTCGAAATCGTCCCTCTGCAAAGCGAGTACCGCGACCACATCGTCGAGTACGCGTTGGCCGAGCTGCGCTTGGGCCGCACGCCTAGCCCGGATATCTGGTGCAACCAGCGCGTCAAGTTCGGAGCCTTTTATCAGCGAGTGGCCAACGAGTGCGAGCAAATTGCCTCCGGGCACTATGCCCGCGTCGAGGAGACCGCGGGCGGCTATCGGCTCCGGCGCGCCGCCGATCCGGTCAAGGACCAGACCTATTTCCTCTCCAACTTGAGCCAAGCGCAACTCGCTCGGCTCTGCTTGCCCATCGGCCACCTGCACAAGCACCAAGTGCGCGCACTCGCCGCGGAATTCGACCTGCCGGCCAAGGATCGCCCCGACAGCCAAGGCATGTGCTTCTTGGGCAAGATCAACTACCGGGACTTCGTCCGCTTCCACTTGGGAGAGGCCCAGGGCGATATCGTCGAGCAGGCGAGCGGAAAAAAGAAGGGGGA
>JAJEEZ010000497.1:0-15154 GCA_022820705.1 Candidatus Latescibacterota bacterium
TGGAGCTACTGGTTGGCTAATCGCTCTAACTCCCGCTTCATTTTCCCAATGACTTCCGATAGTACTGCGGCGATATCGACTACCTATTCTTCGCTAATGATAAGCTGTCGGCGATGTGGGTTTTGTTGTCTCCTTGATCACGCTCTTGAAACCATGCCCATGCGCTGCTGGTTCAACGCACCAACGTCAGTTTTTCTTGGTATAGCTGCTCGCCGGCATGGAGATTGATAAAATAGATCCCCGATGCTGCCAGAGTAATTCCCTGCTTGGCAATATTCGTTAGAAATAAGCGTGTGGATGCGCTGCCCCAACATGTCGTAGATCGAGAGGGAGACCGCCGTCGGCTGAGGGAGATTAAATCGAATGGTTGTAGAGGGGTTAGAGGGATTGGGCGCAACGCTTAGGGTGATTGCGGCAGCGGACGGACCGGTTGCAGCTACAGATTTGGCAGTACTCCCATTAATTGTGCCCCCTGTAGAGGTGATCGTATATCCATTCTTATTGATGGAGAGACCGGACTCGATGGTTAGCGTTCTTCCAGAGGGAACGGTTATATTTCGGTGTAGGGTGATTGCTTCGCTGCTACCGGTGAAGGCGGACCAGTCTTGGTCAAAATCTAACCTCCCGTCTCCAGCTCTACCGGGAGATGTAGTCATATAGACGCCGCCGGCCTCATCCCCCCATTCTAGCGTACGGCGCTTCGTTTCAGCTCTACCCGAGGAGTAATACATGGTGTTATTCCGGTATGTATTATCGCTATGTCCAAGCCCCGTAGAATGACCTAGCTCGTGGGTCATTACGTCCCTGAAATCTTTGGGTTGAGCTACGGTCCAAGAGCTTGGATACGTTGCAGACGTAGTCCATTTGTAGTCTGTGTTGAAACGGATATCCGAGACAACCACTCCACCGCGTATTCTCGGAGTCCATGCGCGAGCTGTTGCACTGCCTAAATTATCTTCAAACGTTACCGTACTCCACGAATCATCTTTATTGTACGTTCTGTTGGTCGGAGTGCTGGCTACTTGAAATCTAATATGGCCATCTTCAATGCGATTCCACTCGGCGACACAGGCATTCATAGCTGTTCTCAAGTCACTGAATGGGATTGCGTTGCCATCTCCATCTATAGCACCATCTGGATTAATGTGGAAGGTAATGGTAAGAGGTGGCGGGTGCTGGCGAGAGTTTGTATAAGCATGAAATTGGCCATTCAAGTGCTTCCCATATATAGAGCTGGCTTTCGCAGCACGCTTTCCACTTGCTGCACTTACTTTATCCAATTGGTATTCAATAGGAACCATCTCGACTCCTAACGTCGAGTTCTCCTTCCTATCGACTCGTTTAATGGCCTCTTTGAAGTCGGTAACATTAGTACCGGTTCCCGCCACCTTATCCCCGATTATATCGATTTTGCCGCGGAAAGCCCCGGTGACTTCGTATATATCTCCTTTAATCGACAGAAAGAGAATAGCCTGCTCCCCTAGCGTGAAAATGGGTCTGAAATAGGAATACTGTTCAATTTCTCCTTCCCTTGATCCCGGAGCCCCTTCAAGGTGGTCCACGACAATGGTTTCACGTGTATCATTAGCTCCACCCTTGATGACCTCTTGGATGCGTATCGTCGTTTTCCTTCTGGCGTCCCCCGTTTCATTTGCATCATAGACAGACGTTTTTTCTACCGTGCCAATCACCACGAGATCGGACTGCTCGATCATGGTCTCAATGGGTTGGGGTTCATAGGTCGCTGCAAAATGGGGTCTTGGCCCTACCAATAGAAGAAGGGCCACTATGGTCAACTGCATTTGCCGTTTCATTTTTTTCTCCTTATGGGTATAAGTGTTGACTAGCGGCGCGGCACGGTGCCCAACCGCTTGAAGCCTAACGGCCTTTATAGGCCCTGCTTGCTGGCATAGAGAGATCGCCAAGGGACGTCTTAACCTTGCCCCAGCTTGTCTGTTTTACTAAGGTCACCCGATTCCTCGTGATAGTTTGACCGCCTATGTGGGCTTCTTTGAGAAGGCCAAAGTCCCAACTCTCAACTTCGTCTGTAAGATTTGTGATATAAATAGGTCCCACTCCTACCTCAAACACTTCATCCCATTCGTCCGCAAAGGGCGTTGAAAAAAAGCGGAAAAACCTCTGAGAGGGTGCTACTTGAAAAGGAACGTCCCAACAGCACTCCCAATTCGGCGGATCGGTATCGTCCGGCCAACGGGCGTTGACGAGTACCCACCATATAATTACATCATCTATCCGGGGATTTTCTGGTAGAGGTAAGTCCCAAAAAGTTCCTTGGGGTGCCTCAAAGTCATACATCAGCCAATCCGTCTGATTGGGGTCTAAGGGGTGCGGGTCTAGGCTATCCCAGTCCTGTGCTAAGATACCAGCCGCCACGGTGTCCGGCTGCTCGAAGTAGCGAAAGACTTGTGCCCCTTCTTTTTTCAGAAAGAGCGTATCGGGCAGAATCCAATTCCAGTCTTGGCGCACGACGAAATACGACCTCTCTTGCAACTGAACTTGGCCGATTACCTCCGTTGAAACGGTCTCTTCAAGTCGTAGGGTGTCTGGGTATCGTACGTCATATTTCTGAAACACCCAGCGGTTGCCTACTTCCAACGGGAAAAAGTCGCCTCCCTCGGCTTGGGCCGTGCCCATGCAGCCTACGACTAAGGCTCCCGATACGATCCATCTAAGTACCATTCTATGACTCCTCATTGCGCTTGCTGGTGCCGAGCGATCATCTGAGCATCTGATAGATACGTCGATGAATCCCCTTTACTACAAAAGTAGCGACCGTCACATAGCTTTTGTATCGGGTAAACACCTGATTTTTGGCCAATTTTATCGGGTAAACACCTGATTTTTTCGAGAAAACACCTGATATTGGCTTGCGGCCATAGTTTCGCGGGATCGTCTATACGCCTGTGACTGCGGTTGGCCCCCCGCCCGTCAGGACATAGACCGTACCACGAGCCGTTTGGCTAGGGCGTAGGCACGGTAGGTTGTAGATCTCCGCCGGATAAGACGTTATGGCTTCCTATGGAGAGCTGGAATTTAGCGAACGCGGGTGCGCCAGATCGCACACAGTGGCACTACTAGTACTAGCAACACGGACGAGGACGCTAGGCCACCTGATGTCCCCAGTGCTAGGGTGTACCAGAAGTCGTTGTCGTTTCTGTCGCCTTGGAGCAACAGCGGTAGGAAGCCGGCGATGGTCGTAAGAGTGGTGATGAAAATGGGGCGCAAGCGTTGGAAAGCCGCGTTGGCAATCGCCTCGGTGGGATCGGCTGGCTGCCGCTTCAAGGCTTTGGAAATGGTGTACACTAGCAGGATAGAATTGTTGACGGCAATGCCCATCAGCAGCAACAAGGCCGCATAGCCGCCTTGGTTAAAAGGGGCGTCGAACAGAAAGAGCGCGGCACCCATCCCTATGAGTGCGAGGGGCAAGGCGATGAGCACCAACAGCGGCTGGGTCCACGACTCAAAGAGCGCGGCGGCGATCATCCAGACCAAGAGAACGGCCAATAGCACGATGCTCCCCAACTCCCGCTGCTCCTTTTTGTCTATCTCGTATATCATGGGATTAGAAAGACTATAACCGTATGGCAGGGGCGTGTGGTCAACGATGTCTTGTAGGATGCTGTTGGAATAAGAGTGGCTGCCCAAAACCGTGAATCCAATGGTGCGTATGTAGCGTTGATCTTCGCGTTTTATGCTAGGTGTCACGACTCGTTTCTCGATGTGTGCGACGTGTCCGATGCGCACCGGGTGTGGCTCCAACGCGACTTGGCTCAGATGGCGGGCGGTCATGCGGCTGGCTCCGGTATCGGCGACGCTGGCGGCGTATTGTCGTCCATCCACATAGAGGTGTGCGGAGGTGCCGCTGGTGGCGAGCCGATCTTGGATCTCACGGACAATGTCGGCGTGATCAAGGCCGAGGGGTGCGGTTTTGGTGTGGTCGAACTGGGCTACTATTTCGTGCTGGGACGGACCGTAGGCAAAGTCGAGGTAAATGTCCTTAATCCGACGCGAGCGACGCTGCCTTAGTTGATCGGCGATGTCTTCGGCAATGTCGCCCACCTGCCCGAAGTTGAAGCCGTGGATACTTAGCCGGTTGGAGACGCTGCGGCTCCCGCTCAAAGGCTTGCCGATTCCTTCCAACCCCTTGCCATATACCGACATTCCCACGCCGCCGAGGTTGCCCTCGTAGGCCACTAGACGCTCGTAGAGAATGTATGGTACATCCGAGGTGCGGAACTCTTCCTTGAGCAGCACCTGAATGAGTCCGTACCGGCCCGCACTTTGGGCGATGATGCCATCGATATACGGCGCAAAGTTGAGCAATTGTTTTTCCACATCCCGCAAAATTTTGTCCATCCGGCTTATGTGAGCGTTGTGAGGTACTCGGAGGGCGACAATCAGCGAAAAGCCTTCTGAGAGTCCTTGTAAAAAGTGCCGGGGAGGTCGCCGGTCGAGCCGGTGCGATAGGTCGCTAAACAAAGAATACGTGGTCCCGCCAAACACCTTGAAGAGTGCTGGCTTGATTGCACTGACTATGGGATTGCCCCACGCTTGATTGTAAAGGTCGGTCCCGCTAGCGTAGAGCCGCTCCCAGATCGGGCGATCCTCTGGCGAGCGTTTGGATGTAAATATCGCGTTGCCGACCAAGCTAGACGAAGTGGTTGTATCTCTCGTCGCGAGCCATGCCTTGTACTGTTGTCGCGTGGTGATTTTATCGGCTGGGGCGGTCGGCACAACTCGCTCGTCGCCCAGCTTGTCTGGTAATAACCACAGCGGTACACCCACGGTCCATACGACCAAACCAAGGAACAATTTTTTACGGCGGACGCAAAAAAAGAGGACAGTGCGATACAAGCGGTAGAAGCGGTCTGTGGGTGCAGCCGGGGTGAGAGCAGACCGGGCGACCGTCCAATAGAAAAAAGTTGGGATCAGGGCGAGGGCGACTAGGAGGGCAATGGTGAGGGTTAGGCCTAGGGCGACCACAAACGGCTCAAAATAGCCTTGTAATTCTCGGGAAAGAAAAAAGACCGGCAGAAAGGCCCCCAAGGTGGTCAGGTTAGACACGACGATGGGATGAATCCCTTCGCGCAACCCGGCGGCCACGGCCGCCCGCACATCGCTGCCGGGCGCGAGAGATTGGACGCGGCGGTGGAGATAGTCGTAGATGACAATGGCGTTATCTACAATGAGGCCAAAACCGATGGTGAAACCGGCGAGGGTAGCCAAGTTTAAGTGAATGCCAAGGGCGAAAAACACCACGACCGCCCCTAAGACGGACAACCAGATAGAGCTCAAGATGAGCAAGACCGTTTGAAAGCGACGGAAAACGCCGACCAGCACCAACCCAATAAACGCAATGGAAAATGCCGACCAGCGCAGTAGAAAGCGGAAGTCCCGCTCTATCTCGGCCCCCTTGTCGTGTAGCGCGACGATTTCAAAGCTCTCGGGTAGCTGCTGGGTAAGTTCGGCCACCTTCTCGCGAATCTGCTGGGAGGTGTGGATCATATCGCTACCGGGCGTTTTTTCAAATTCGATGGCAACAGCGTTGCGCCCATTGATCCGGTAGAGAGAGGTCGGCGGGCCGGGCCGGTAGCGCACGGTCGCTACATCCTTTAGGTAAATGAGGCGGCCGCTCGTCAACCTCTTGAGCGGTAAGTGCTCTAAGGTCTCCAAGTTGGCGAGGTGGCCACTGAGTTGGAGGCTGCTGAGTGTGCCTTGGCTTTGTGCTGCGCCGAGGAAACGGGTCTGTATCCCTTGGTCGGCTAGCGCTTGGCGCAACACCCCTTGATCTATTTGCCAGCGCTGTGCTAGGAGGTGATTCATTTCGAGGAGGATGTGCTGTTGGGCACCCCCGCGCACGGTCACCTGCTCGACGCCTAGTACGGATTGCAAGGGCAGCCGCAAGCGGTCGTCTGCATATTGGCGCAGGACTGCCGGGTCTGCGCGACCAAGCAGCATTAAACGGACGAAATTCGGGTTGTTTAGCCGCTCGGGATCGGTGGACTGAACGCGGGGCGGCAAAGCCCCGAGCGGCATTTGGCGGCGGAACGAATAGATCTTTTCGGCTAACTCTAGCTCGGCTAGTTGTATATCCGTGTCCGGAGCAAATTCAGCAGTGATAGACGCATGCCCCTCGGAACTGGTGGAGCTCAGTTGAACCACGCCCCGCAGACTCTGCACCAGCGACTCCAAGGGAGCCGTAATCTGCGATTCAATGGTGAAAGCCGCAACGCCGGGCCACCCAACGCTCACAGTGAGCCGAGGCGCGTCTAGCGGGCCGTCGAGGTCAATAGGGACCAATCGAAAACAAACTAGCCCTAACACCAACACCGCCACACCGGCTACGCCCACGCCCACGGGCCTGTCCAACAGCTTGTGCATGTCAGTCTTTTGCCCGGACGACGACCGAGTAGAGAATGGGAACGGCGAGCAGGATCAATAGGGTTGATATAGAGATGCCGCCAACAACCGCCCAAGCCAAGGGACGGCGCAGCTCGGCACCGCTGCCACTAGATAAGGCCATGGGCAACAGGCCGCAGACCGTGGTTAGGGTCGTCATACAGATGGGGCGAAACCGCTTTTGCCCGGCCTCCACAATGGCTTGACCAAGGTCGCCGCTGGCCCGGTAATGCCGATGGATGAAGTCGGTTTTGACGATGGAATCGTTCACCACAATCCCCACGAGGACGATACACCCCAACAAGGACATGATGTTCAGCGTGTTACCCGTTAGCCACAGGGTGCAGATGACACCTATGGACGCGAGGGGTACGGCCACGACGATTACAAAAGGAACGGCGAGGGACTCAAACTGGGCGGCGAGAATGAAATAGACCAATACAATGGAGATAAAAAGAATGAGGTACAGATTTTGATAGTGTTCTTGTAACTCGGCGTGCTGAGTGCCGATCTCGATCCAGTACCCGTCGGGAATGGCTAATTGGGGCAGAAACTCGTTTAGCTGAGCCTCGGCTTGGGCAAAGTCGAGCCCTTGTAAGGCGGCTGTTATAGCGACGGTGCGCCCTTGGTTTTCGCGATGGATGGCTTCATAGCCCTCGCTCGGTTTGAGGCGGACCAACTCGGAGAGCGGAACGAATACGAGGCGGCCCTGCGTTTTGACTGGATACTGCATGTTGAGGACGCGCCACAAGTCGAGTTCATCGCGGTGCTCGGCTAACACCTTGATGTCTATGCGGTCGGCAAAAGCGACGAATTGGGTGGGCGTACTGCCTTGTAGCTGGCGGTTGATAAAGTCAGCGAGTTCAGCGAGGCGGATGCCGTATTGTAAGGCTGCTTCCCGCTGGATTTCGACATTGAACACCTGCTTGCTGGCCTGCAAGTCAACACGAGCGTTGGCAAAGCCCGCGTCCTGCTGCATAAAATCTGTGATCCGCTGGCTCAAATCGGCGAGGACGGTTAGCTGCGGCCCAATGATTTTCAGGTCGAATTGGGTCTGGTGCTGCTGGAAAAGCTGCTCAAAGGCCGATTCCGGTGGCGACAGGGAGAGCGTTAGGCGGCTGAATTCCCCGAAGGCCGCTTCGATTTGCTTGGCGACGTTTGCGCTTTCACTGCCCTCGGCGACCTCGATGTCTAGCATCGCCTTATTTACACCGGGCCGGTACTGTCGGTCGAGGATTTCGCGGGTGATGCCGATGGATGAGAGTACGGACGCGACGCCAGCCTCGCGCAGCAGGTGGCGTTCTAGTTTGGTTATTTCCGCCGCCGTGGTCGGCAGATTGCTCCCCGGCGATAGTTCGGCGCGGAGGACCAAGTGCTTCCTATCGACGGTGGGTATAAGCTCCCGCTCTAGGCCGATGGCCAGATAAGTACTCAGCGCAAGCAGGACAAACAGTGCTCCGACGACCTGCCAGCGATGGCGTAGGGCGCGAACGAGGACGTACTCGTACAGCAAGAAAAACTTGTTGAACAGGTATTGAAAGAGGTCGATGGTGAGGAGGAAAGGGGTGGCCGCTACGCGCCCGATGCGATAGAATTGCCCCGATTTGTTGGGTGCTTTCCAAGACCGGGCAGAGAGCATGGGAAGTAGGAGGATGGATACGATCAAAGAAGCCGTCAGAGCGAGGGAGATCGTGACCGCCTGCTCGTAAAAGAGTGCTCCGGCGATCCCCTTGACATACACTAAGGGCATGAAAACCGACATGGTGGTAAGAGTCGAGGCCGTGATGGCCAAGCCCACCTCGCGGGTGCCGCGGACCGCTGCTTCGCCCGGCTCGTGCGACATTTCGCGGTAGCGATAGATGTTTTCCAGCACGACGATTGAGTTATCGACTAAGATGCCGATGCCCAAAGCGAGGCCCCCCAACGACACAATATTAAAGTGGATGTCGAGAAAGTACATGCAGATAAAGGTGGTAGTAATGGAAATAGGTATGGATAGTCCCACGATGAGCGGGTTTTTGAGGTCGCGGAGGAAGTAAATGAGGATGACAAAGGCAAAGAGGCCACCCAAGTACAAGGATTGTAGGACGTTGTGTATAGATTCGCTGATGAACTCGGCTTGGTCGAAGACTGGCACGACGGCGAAGTTCGCGTATTCTTGCGAAAAGCGGTAGAGGCTGTCGTACACTTTTTCGGAGGCTTCCACGGTGTTGGCATCGGCCTCCTTGAAAACATACAGGGTAATGACCTCGTGTCCGTTCAAACGGGTGTAGCCGGTGCGTTCTGCATAGCCTTCTTCGACGCGGGCCACGTCCTGTAAGCGGATTAGTTTGGGCGTTAGTTGCACCGGGATTTGGTGGATTTGTTGCACATCGGTGAACTCGGCTTGGATGCGCAGGGGGAACTGGGCAAAACCGTCGCGGATCGAGCCACCGGAATGGGTTATGTTAAACTGTTTGAGGCTGTTTTCTACCCCGGCAAAGTCGATGTTGTAGCGCAGGCTTTTCTCAGTGTCGAGATGGATATGAATTTCGCGGTCTAGTCCACCGGCGACCTGCACGTACGCTACGCCGTCAATCTGCTCCAGCCGACGTTTGACGACGGCCTGCGCTACTTCCTTCAGTTCCACGAGGGCTGCTTGGTAATCCCGGGTGGAGCGGGGCTTTTCGACCCGATCGCCGGTGATCACAAGCGTCATAATGGGGGCGGCCGAGGGGTCAAAGCGCAAAATGGTAGGCCGGCCGGCCGTTTGCGGCAGGTGGCCTTGGTCGAGGCTGCTGCGCGCCTTGATGAAGCTGAGGTCCATATCGCTGCCCCAGTTGAACTCAACCTCGACAAAAGAGATGCCGTCTTGCGAGATGGACTTGAGCCGCCGTACGCCGCTTATGGCGCTGAGGGACGCTTCGATGGGGCGGGTGACATGTTCTTCCACGTCGCGGGCATTTAGGCTGGGGGCGTCCGTGCGAACTATGAGCCGGGGAATGTCGATGTCGGGAAGGAAATCTACGTTCAGCCGGAAGAGGGAATACAAACCCAACAGAAGCGCGGCGAGAAAGCAAACGGTAGTGGCTACGGGCCGATAGACGGCAAAGCGCACGATACTCACGAGCCGATTCTCTCAGCGTTGGACGACCACAACTTTTGCATCGTGGGCTAGGTTGTAATGCCCGGATACGATGAGTTCTTCGCCAGCTTCTAGCCCTTCGGTAATCTCGATAAAGTCGTCGTTTTCGAGGCCGGTCTTGACGTAGCGCCATTGGGCCAGTCCGTCTTGGTGAACGAACACTAGCTTGCGGTCGTCGCGGACGAGGAGCGCATCGCGCGGGATGAGCAGCCGCTGCTGAAAGGCTTCGATGCCGATTTCAAGCCGGGCGAACATGCCGGGTTTGATGTGCTGGCCGGGGTTATCCATTTGGATCAAGATGCGGCAAGTCCCGCTCTCGCTATCGACTACCGGACTGATGGCTTTGACCGCGCCTGCAAACTGGTCGTCGGGGTATGCGTGGAGCGCGATAGCTGCCTGAGCGCCGACGTGCAGTAAGCGCAGTTCGCTTTCGAGGATGCTGACTTCGAGCAGTAGCGGGTCGAGTGCCAAAAGCCGCATCAGGGTCTGTCCTTGGGAGACCCAAGTGCCAGCGGTTACTTCCACTTCGGTTACGACGCCGGCAAACGGCGCTGTAATAACTGCGTTTCTGAGGTCGAGTTCGGCTTGCTTGAGGTCGAGTCGGGCGCGCGTTAAGCCGGTAGTGCTGGCGATCCATTCTTTGGGAGTGCCGTTTGCAAACAGCGATAGGGCTTCCAAGTCGTTGATGTTGGTGCTATCAGCTTGGGTCTCTATGAGGTCGCGTGCTTGGTGCCCGCGGTCCAGTTGATTGCTCATCAAGGCTATGGAGGCGTATTCCCGCAGCACCCGCGTCATTTGATCTTTTGCCTGTAGGTAAGCGATGGTGTAGCGTTCCGCGTCCAATTCCAAGATGGTATCGCCTTTGCTGACAAAGCGGCTTTCCTCGACATTGAGGCGGCGCACTTGGCCCGCTACTTGGGGGACGATGGCGGTCTCCATCTTGGCCTTAAAAATCCCCGTGGAGGTGATTTTCTGCATGAGGGTGCGGTGCTGAATCGTTTCTATGGCGACCGGGGTGGTGGGTGGTTCGAGTTCGGGGAGGGCTTCAAGGGCTTCGCCGCGGGGATTTTGCGACGGCGCGGAATCGCTGAAAATCGCAAACAATAGGACGAGTAGCCCAAGCGCAAGAGCGAGGTATAGGAATTTCTTTAGTGCCGTCATTTTGTACGCTCGCGATCTTGACCGCACTCCGTTCGCGATCTGCTTAAGGTTTGGGAGTGAGCGGTTAGAGCCTCTAGGACGTTCCGTTCTTGAACGGCGACAGCATGGAGTCGAGCCTGAATGCGCGGTATCAGTCTTGGTGTCTCCTTGATCGCGCCTTTGAGGCACAAGTTTTTGGCGACAAACCAGCTCTGAGAAATCGACTCGAATTCTCGTCCGAGAACGCTTAGGTCGTCAAGGCCGCAGCTCCGACTGGCATAGTGGAGAAAAGCACCGTGCCCTTCTCTATTTAGGGCGACATCGAGAAATAATTCAGTGCATTGGTTCAGGCGTGATTTGAGAGCTTGCTTTTCGCATTCTGCCCATGTTCCTACATCTTCGGCGAGTTGCTCAATCCCGGCTACGCCTTGGACGCAATCGGCTTGTGAATTGGTTGCAGACATACTCGCGAGATTGCGTTGCAAAATGGCGGCCACATGGCGCGGACGCACACTGGGCAGTTCATCTGGCATGTCTAGCCAGCGCCAGTCAAAGCAGGGCTGGTTCCCTCCAGCAATAGCCCGCGTATCCCAACAGGCAAGGAAGAGGTCAAGTGGGATGTCTCGCGCTGAAGGTGACCATGGCGAAGGGTCAATCAAGTGAACAGTGTTCGCTTCATCGTCGTACCCGGCG
This sequence comes from Candidatus Latescibacterota bacterium, assembly GCA_022820705.1. Taxonomy (GTDB): domain Bacteria; phylum Latescibacterota; class UBA2968; order UBA8231; family UBA8231. Next base: position 11,378 of record JAJEEZ010000497.1, read on the forward strand.
ACGATAACTTGGTGGTCGGAGTGGCGCTGACGCGGAAAGAATCCGGCTCCGGCTAGATGGAAGACGTCTATATTTATAGCTACGGGCGCATCTGCATCCAATAGTTTTTTGACTTTGTTCCACGCCGCCCTGCCATCGTCAAAAGTACAGTTGAATGCCTCAATGCCGAATTGCTGGATCATGGCAAAGAGGGGAGCTGGACGACTCTTGACGCTGAACGATTCACCTCTAGCGTAGAAAAAGTCCCAATTGTAAAAAGCGGGCAGCGACGGTTCCCATTGGTAGTAGCGCAACAAGCTGTCTAATACGACATGGAGGCAGTTGTAGTGCCGATTGGTGCAGAAGGGAATACCGCTAATGCGCTTTTTCACAACGAACCTTCCTCTCGGCACAAGGTCAGCGCGAAGATGTGCATGGATGGATTATCCGGCATTACGAGAGCCGACAGCAGCAGGGTTTCTTTCAATTCAATTACCTGATGCCAGATGCCCGCTTCAATATGCGTTTCGTACATCTGGCGGCCTTTGCCCGGTGGGGTTATGCCGAAGAGGAATACATGGGGAATGAGACCATCAGGAGTAATCAGTTGTCCCGTAAATGCCTCATGCTCTCCATACTGGAGCCCTTTGTAATGCGAGGCGTCGCTGAGCTCGAGAGTTGCTTGGGTACAGGAACCATCTGGTGAGTGTAACAGGATGATCTCAGCCGTGGCCCGCCAGTCGCATAGACCTAGAACGTGGAGGGCGCGATAGCGTCCTACTGGCAACGGAATTTCTTGGGCTTCGCAGGCGATGTTATCGGGCACACTATCTCTTTTATCTGGGAACGCGAACTGCGTACCGTTGCAATCGACGGTCGCCTCCGACGCCGGGAGACCCTCTGCCCGAAAGATCGTCCCCATCCCGTCGAGTCCGTCGGCGGCAGGGTCGCAGGAAGAGGCGATGCCCGCGTTGTTGAAATAGGGTGCTAGATCTACAGTTATTAGGCCATTGGCTCGCATATTTGTTCCCACCTGTTTACTCAGGGCATAGGCGATTGAAGTGCCAATCGCTTTTCTATATATGAGGCCAAGGTACGAACTGAATCGAATAGGTCCACCCGCAGGTCTTCGTCTTCTACTTCAAACCCGAACTCTTCTTCAAGGGCAAAGACGATCTCTAACGCAGCAATGGAATCGGCATCAAGGCCCTCGCCAAACAGGGATTCGTCATCGGCTATATCTTCGGGATTGATCTTGAGTTGGAGGCCTTGGACGAGGGCTTGTTTCACTCGTTGAGCTATATCGCCGCGCATGACTGCACCTCCTCCTCGGCAAAATGGTTGATGACCACTTCGACGGCCCGATGGATATCCGCTTCGTCTGCAATGGATACCGCGGGAAGGCCAAACGTCTGTTCTAAACGATTCAGTTTGTCGCGCACTTCGACCGCGGCCATGGGCTGCGGTTTAATAGAGGTTCGGCCATAGGCCGTGCGAATGTGTTTCGCCCGATCGCTCATAGCCAACAAGAGCGTAGGCGTTTGGCACAGGGCGCGGATGCCGTCAATAGTGTCTTGGATGTAGTCGTCGGCATCCACACTGTTGACCACCAATAGGCAGGCTTGGGGCTTGACGCCCGTCAGGAATGCAAGGGTAGGCAGCGTATGGGTCTGGTGTTCTTCCACATTGTAGGGCACCGTGCCGGATTGGGTGCCGACTAAGATCAGGTCCGGCTGCTTGCGGTGGTTGATTTCTCGCATCTTGGCGTCGAGATAGGGCACGTAATAGTCCAGCGGCATCTCAATAGACGCCGCGTAGCCCATGGGGAACGCGCAGTCCATGCCGAAGAGGGCCGAGTGGTGTTCGGTGCCGATTTGTCCCACCCGGTAGCCTAGTTCCAGTAATCGGCGGCGCAGGGCGAGTTGCAGGGTAAACTTTCCTTGCTGTGAGCTAGTGCCTGGGACCGCTAAGACTGGCACATCGACTTGGGGCCAGTGATCCGCTGAACGGAGGGTTTGCCGTATTTCTTTGGAGGACAACGATGGATAGTATAGCCGTAGGCCCTTGGCTTCAGCCTGTTCGTACAGGTCGGCGTACTGCTCGTGCTGCAGTGCCAAGAGGCTGAAGACGTGGACGCCTTGGTCTATGGCGGTTTGGACGGCTTCGCGCAATAGGTCTTTTTTACGGATGCGACTCAGTTGGTCCATATAGCCCAAAATAAGGGTATCGGCTCCCCGCAGGGCAGCGGCCAGACTGGGCATAATGGGTAGACCCGCTGGCGGCAGGCCAATGGCCTCGCCAGCATCTTGGCCGACCAAGCCCTTGCCGACCGGATCGCCGACGCCGACGATCTCAAAGCCGAGCAGATCGCGCCCGCGCACCAGCGAGTGCATCTCCTTGTTGTAGGGATAGAGGGCGGCTTTGCGAATCCAAGCAAACGGCTCCTCTGCGCGAAGCTGCACAGCCGCTGGGGAAGGGGATTGGGGGGTCTTGACTTCGGGCAGAGCGTGGTTGCGGAGGATTTCGCGCACCTGTGCTAAGCTGGCACTGGGATGGCCTTGACGGATGAGAGCGAGCAGACCGGTGATGTGGGGCGCGGCAAAACTAGTGCCCGCTAGCATGACCTCGGGCGGCTCCAGCCAGCACAATCGCTGGAGTTCTCCCCGGGCTATGCACTCGATGGCGACTCCTGGGCGATAGTAGTAATCGTATAGGCCCTGCAATGGCCCCGCGCCCACACCGATGACTTGGGGCAAGTGCGCTGGATAGCTTTTGCGGCCTTCTTCGTGCTCGGCGGCGACCATTAGGATGCCTTGGTCTGCGGCTTGCTGGCAGAGCTGGAGTAAGGCGTCGCGTTGCGTTACCTCGGTGGTGCCTAAGCTCAGGTTGATGATGTCCATACCTTGTTCTATGCACCATTCAATGGCTGCGATTAGCAAGCGGCTATCAGCTTGCAGCGATTCGTTGAAGATGCGCACGCTGTAGAGCGCGGCTGCGGGTGCTTTGCGGTGAATGATGCCGGCGCAGGCCGTGCCGTGGCCGGCGCAATCGGCGTGGTCGGTGCTTTGGCGGGTCGCGCCATCTGGCCCTACGGTTAGTGCGATGCCGCCGGCCATCGGCCCGATTTTGGGATGATTAGGCACGACGCCGCTATCGACGATGGCGACCTTGACGCCGTGGCCGGTCTGGTCTGCAAAGGGAAAACTCATAGCAAGTGCTCTCCTGTTAGAGTAAGTTTCACGGGTTTGTCTTCGCGTCCATGACGACCGGGAATCCGGCCTGCTGCCAAGCTAGCCAACCACCTGTCAGAACACAGACGTCATCGCGAATCGACTCTTTGACCAGCCGTTTGGCGAGGGTGTAGCTACTCCGGCACCCGCCTCCTGAACAGTAGGTGATGACTCGGGTATCAGCCGGGTAAGACGCCAGTGTTTGGCGCAAGCTGTCCGCAGAAGCATGGGAAGGCAGATGCAATGCTCCGGGAATATGACCGGCCTCATAAGAGTACGCTGAGCGTGCGTCCACAAACACCGCGTTGCCGTGGTCGAAAGCCTGTTTGGCTTCGGCTACAGCTAACCGATGGATACCTTGCATTGCGGAGGAACCAAGCATTACATCGGCCTCTAGCGCATCTACCGACAGGAAGTGTTGCTCGGCATCTGATTCCCTTACACTTTTGAAAATAGGGCTGCTGCCCATAGTTTATGGCTCTCTTTTAACCGCCTAAGATCAAAGGAGGGCCTTATGAGCAGCAGCGAACAGGTATATAACCGATTGCTGGGTAGGTTGCAAGCACTC
>JAJEEZ010000016.1:0-3833 GCA_022820705.1 Candidatus Latescibacterota bacterium
GCTCTCGCCCTTGGGCGTCACTTTGCCGACTAGAATATCGCCAGGACCGACCTCGGCCCCAATACGGATAATGCCTTCGTCGTCAAGATTGCGCACCGCTCCTTCGCTGACGTTGGGAATCTCGCGGGTAATCTCCTCTTGACCGCGTTTGGTGTCGCGCACTTGCAACTCAAATTCCTCAATGTGGACGGAAGTGAAGATGTCCTTTTTGAGGAGGCGCTCGCTGACGACGATAGCATCTTCAAAGTTGTAGCCGTTCCAAGGCATAAAGGCAACTAGGACGTTCACGCCTAGGGCTAAGTCCCCGCGGTCCGTAGCGGCACCATCGGCCAAAGGCTGACCGGTCTGTACCTTGTCTCCAACTTGGACCAAGGGCCGCTGGTTGATGCAGCAGTCTTGGTTGGAACGGGCGAACTTAGTCAACTTGTACTCGTCGGCGTCTGCTGTGTCCAACGGAGTCAACCGCGTGCTATACTTTTTGACGCGACGCACAATAATGCGCTCGGCATCGACGCTGACGACCACGACAGGATTGCGGGCTACGACGATCGCCCCCGAATCGCGCGCGACCTTGTTCTCCATGCCAGTGCCGACATACGGTGTTTCGGTAAAGAGCAACGGCACAGCCTGGCGCTGCATGTTGGAGCCCATAAGCGCTCGGTTGGCGTCGTCGTGTTCGAGGAAGGGGATTAGGGCCGCCGCCCCGCTAACGAGTTGATTGGGCGATACGTCCATGTAGTCAACCTCGTCAGGGGTTACCATCGGATAATCATCCCGCTTGCGAGCTTTGACCAATGGGTTGACGAACTTGCCCTTGTCGTCGATGGGCGCATTGGCTTGGGCGATGATGTATTTGTCTTCTTCGGCCGCCGTCAGAAATTCAATCTCATTTGTCACCTTACCGTTTATCACCTTGCGGTACGGCGTCTCCAGAAAGCCGAAGGAATTGACTCGCGCATACGTACTCAACGAGGAGATCAGGCCGATATTGGGGCCTTCCGGCGTCTCGATGGGACATATCCGACCATAGTGCGTATAATGCACGTCCCTCACTTCAAAACCAGCGCGGTCGCGGCTTAGCCCCCCCGGACCGAGGGCGCTAAGGCGGCGCTTGTGGGTCAGCTCGTCGAGCGGGTTGGTCTGCTGTATAAACTGCGAGAGTTGGCTCGAACCGAAAAACGCTTGGATGACGGTGGAAACCGTTCGCGCATTGACCAAATCGTGCGGCGTGATCTGATCTTCGTCGCGTAGGTTCATTCGCTCGCGAATCGTCCTCGCCATGCGCGTCAGGCCAATGCTGAATTGTTGGGCTAGCAACTCGCCGACTAAGCGCACGCGGCGATTGCCTAAGTGATCAATATCGTCGGTATTGCCCTGACCCACTCGCAAACCCAACAGGTAGTGGATTATCGCCATGAAATCCTCGAGATGCAGCACCGTGCTCTCGAAGGGAATACCCACATCTAAACGGCGATTGATGCGATAGCGACCCACATCGCCTAGATTGTAGCGCTTTGCGTTGAAAAAGAGCCGATCCAGCAATTCGCGCACGGTCGCGATATTGGGCGGGTCGCCGGGACGCAGGAGGTTGTAGATGCGCGTGAGGGCATCTTCCTCGTCTTTACTCGGATCCTTAGCGAGCGTGTTCTCTATGACCCCGGGATCCTTGTCTGGTGGGGCGGCCAAAACCTTTAACTTCTCGATGTTGGCTTCCTGTAGATCCTTTAAGTTTTCGTCGCTTATCTGCTCGTAGGCATCTAATAAAATTTCACCACTGTCTTTATCGACTATGTCCTCGCCGCCATTATAGCGGTCGATCAATTCTTCGTCTACAGCTTCCTCGACCTCCTCGCGGAACAGACTGAGGATTTCGCCATTCTTAGAGAAGCCGAGCGCCTTCAAGAGCGAAGTCACCGGCAGCTTGCGCTTCCGGTCGATATGCACGTACATGATGTCGTTGATGTCCATGCTGAACTCTAGCCACATCCCCTTGTAGGGCAGGATTCGCGCCGAGAACAGCCGCTTGCCATTGGGGTGCAAAGTCTCGTCGAAGAACACCCCAGGCGAGCGATGGAGCTGGCTGACGACTGTGCGTTCAGCTCCGTTGATGATAAACGTCCCTTCGCTAGTCATCAGGGGCAGTTCGCCCAAGAATACGGCCTGTTCGACCACGTCCTTGACTGGAAGGTCCTTGCTTTCCTTGTCGCGGGAAACGAGACGCAGGGTCGCGCGCAGCGGGGCGGCGAAAGTCATGTCCCGCTCGCGGCATTCCTCTTCGCTGTAGCGGGGATTGCCAATGGAGTAGCTGACGTATTCGAGAGAGTATATCCCATGGGTATCGGTAACTGGGAAAATACTCTGGAAGACCAAGTGCAAACCGCGCCGCTGGCGCTGATGGGGCAAAACGGAGAGCTGCAGGAAGTCCTCGAAGGAGTCAAGCTGAACCGAAAGCAGGTTTGGCATCTCTGCGGCTTCTTTGATTTTGACAAAAGAGCGCCTTTTAATACTGCCGTTCGTCTTTGCCAAAGTCCAACTCCTCAATTTGTGGTTTAAGCCAAATGCTCATGGAGCTATTGGCCAATAGCTCCATGAATGCGCACTGCAGAAAAGTAGGTATGAACGAATGAGCTGCTATATCAACAGCAGTACCTACTGGAGTTCTACTGTGGCTCCGGCATCCTGCAATCGGCTCTGGATTTCTTCGGCTTCCTCCTTGGTTGCTCCTTCCTTAACCGGCTTAGGTGCCTCGTCAACGAGCGCCTTGGCCTCTTTCAGCCCTAAGCTAGTGATCTCGCGGACGACCTTGATAACTTGGATTTTCTTCTCGCCGGCGCTAGTAAGCACCACGTCAAAGGAATCCTTTTCTACGGCGGCCTCTTCGCCAGCACCATCGCTGGGCATCGCACCAGCCATCATAACCGGTGCTGCGGCCGACACACCAAACTTGTCTTCGAGGGCTTTGACCAACTCGGCTAGTTCTAGGACCGTCAGGCCGCCGATGGTCTCAATGATTTCACCTACCTTACTATTGTCGGTGATGGCAGTGGTTTCTTCGGTCATGGGATACAGCCTCCTGTATATCCGTATTTGAGTTTGTTAAAAGGGACGAATGGGAATCAGGCGTTTTCCCCGCCTTCTGCCCGTTGCTTTTCGATGGCGGACAACGCGCCGACTAGGCCTCTAAGCAACCCATTCAGGACACCGCTTAACCCGTAAAGCGGGCTCTGGACGCCGGCGGCTACCTTGCCTAGCAATTCTTCCTTAGAGGGCAGCTTAGCCAACGCCTCGACTTTGTCGGCAGCGAGTATTTCACCCTCCATAAAGCCGGTCTTGATCTGAATTTTTCCGCCATCGGCGACGAAGTCTTGCAGAATTTTGGCCGGTGCAATGGGATCTTCTTTTGAATAGGCCAAGGCCGTAGGTCCAGAAAAATGCTCCTCGAGGCCGACGATGCCCACTTCCTCAGCCGCGCGAATGGCCAAGCGATTTTTGATCACTTGGTATTGGACGTCGGCATCGCGCAACTTGTTGCGCAACTCGGTCACTGCAGCTACGTCAATACCCGTAAAATCGGCCAAATAAAAGCCCTTGGCCTCGGCCATAATGGTCTTCAGTTCTTCTACTTTCGCTTCTTTTTCTGCCGTCGCCATAGTAGTAGGGAGCTTTCTTTACGCAGCGAGTTGGGCACGGTCAATCTTGATGCCCGGCCCTACTGCCGACGAGAGGACTAACTTGCGGATGTACTGCCCTTTTGTCGCGGCTGGTCTAGCGCGCAAAATGGCGTCAGTAAAAGCTTGAGCGTTTTCGATCAGCGCCTTATCGGTAAAGGACAT
>JAJEEZ010000210.1:0-6040 GCA_022820705.1 Candidatus Latescibacterota bacterium
CGTGCTCTCGGAGATGAACCTCTTCGACATCAACGAGGACGCGCTCTACTGGCTGCGCTGGCGACGCGAAGACGGCATCCGCCAAGGCCGCGAATTTCGCCAAGCCATCGACGAGTTGCCGCGCCAACTGCTGTTGGGCAACGGCCCGCGCTCGGCTGTGTTTTCCGGCATGACCGCACTCGACTTCCACGCTTGGGGCCAGATCGTGGATTTGCTCTTGGTCAAGCACTACTTCTGGCATCGCGGCTTTGACGGGATGTACGGCACAGTTGCCCGCTGGATACAGCAGATTCAGGAGTGGAATCCGGTGTTGAGCGAGGCGCAGTGCTGGACGGTGCTCCGCGCTTGGCTCGGCATCCGCCTGCCCGAAGTGGAGTGTCTAGCCGACATGGAGTTGGGATTTCCGCAGGCTTTTTTTGACGAGGTGGTGCAGGAAGAGACGCGCCGCGCCATCGCCGCGGTCGGCGACTCGCAAAAGATCCTGCCTTGGGTCGATACCGGGCGCATGCCCCACGGTGGCGACCCCATGACCTCCGGCGATCTCTACCGCATCCTCCAAGCCTCAGAAGAGGCCGGGCTACAGCGCTTCCTCTTCCACAATCACGCCCACCTGACCGCAGCCGAATGGGCGGTTATCTCACGGATGTGCGGCGCAGCGTGGGACGAGGATCCAGACGGCTACTGGCCCCCGGCAACGCCCAAACCTGGGACGTTTTAATACACAGGATCAAACCATGGCTAAAAAACGTGGCAAACAACGTCCCATCCGCGTCGGCGTAGTCGGCGTCGGTCGCGGCCGCTCCTTCATGCAGGCGGCGGCGACCGGCATGGAACTGGTCGCCATTTGCGACATTTGGGAAGAGCGCCTCATGGCAGAAGGCAAGGCCCTCAACGTGCTGACATTTGTCGATTACGACGAATTCCTCGGCTGCGACATGGACGCGGTCGTGCTGGCCAACTACTTCCACCAGCATGCGCCCTTTGCCATCAAAGCGCTCAACGCCGGCAAACACGTAATGAGCGAAACCGCGGCCTGCCACACCTTGGGCGAAGGCGTGGCGCTGGCGCGGGCGGTCGAGAAAAGCGGCAAAATCTACATGTTCGCCGAGAACTACCCCTACATGGTCTTCAACCAAGAGATGAAGCGGCTCTACCAACAGGGCCGCGTCGGCGACTTCAAATACGGCGAGGGCGAATACGTCCACCCCGACCCACCCGAAGTAAAACTAGCGCGCAGTTGCGGCCGCGACCATTGGCGCAATTGGATCCCCTCCACGTACTACTGTACCCACTCCATCGCCCCAGTCATGTACATCACCGACACCCGACCCGTAAAAGTGAACGGCTTTGTCATCCCCTTTGACTTCGCTGACCCAACCCAAACGCTACACATGAACCGCAGTGACACCGCCGCAGTGATCATCTGCCGGATGGACAACGACGCGGTAATGAAATCGCTACACGGCGCACTGCGCGGCCACGGCAACTACGTCCGCATCCACGGCAACAAGGGGGTGATGGAAAACTGCCGCCACGGCGACAAACAGCGGCTGCGCGTGTGGTACGAGCCGTGGGAAAAGCGCAAGAGCGATCCAGTCGAAACCGTGTACAGTCCCAACTTTCCCGTACATCACGGCCAAGCCACTCGCGCCGGACACGGCGGCGGCGACTTTTTCACCAGCTACCACTTTGCCGAGGCCATCCGCACCGGAAAGCAACCCTATCTCGACGTGTACCGCGGCATCGACATGAGCATCGCCGGGATCCAAGCGTGGCGTTCGGCGCTGAACGACTCAGCGCCAATGGAAATACCCGACTTCCGCCGCGAGTCAGTGCGCAAAAAATACGCCAAAGACGATTGGTCGCCCGACCCCGAGCGCAAAAAGAAGGGACAGCCGCCGAGCAGTATTTTAGGTGAGATCGAACCAGACGCCGCAGCGAAAAAACTGGCGAGCAAAGTCTGGGCAGACCAAGGCTATCTGGGCGATTGATTCTTCACAAAGCGCTCTTGGGACGCTCCTTGGTTGGGTCGAAGAACGGCACCCGCACCACCTCGGCATCCACAATGCCGTCCTTTGGCAACTGAACCTTCACTTGCGTGCCTCTTCTCCAGTGCGACCGAGGCATGACGGCCAGCGCTATGTTCGACTCCACATTCGGCGACCAGAAAGCGCTAGTCACGTAGCCTACGTCATCGTCCGAATCGCGGTCCTTAACTAAGTAAAAGTCCTCGTTGTACCAAGTAATCGGCTCGCCGCCGACCTTCAGGCCGACCAGTCGCTGCCCAACCCCCTCTTCCTTAATTCTGGCCAGCGCCTCTTTGCCAATGAAGTCCCCTTTATCCAAGTCCACCTGCCAGCCAAGCCGGACTTCAAATGGATTGTTTTCTATATCCATGTCCTGACCGTAGGACAAGATGCCGGCCTCCAAGCGACGGACGTGACTGGGGGCGATCACACCCAAGTTGAACTCCTCTCCCTGTTCCAAGATATGCGGCCAAACATCGTCGGCATGGAGCATGGCACCGTGTAGGTATATCTCAAACCCGACCTCGGCGGAGAAGCCCGTGCGCGAAATCGTGACCGCATGGCCGTTCAGTATGTCGTGAATCAGGTGGTAGTATGGGATTTCTCTGATGTGGGAACCGAACATCTTCTCCATCAGCAACACGGATTTGGGGCCCTGTATCTGGACTGGCGACACATCAATCTCGCGGATGTCAACGTCGAACTTGCCGGATGCGTTGACCCCCTGTGCCCAAAGCAGGAGATCCGAGTCGGAAATACTGAACCAGAACTCGTCGTCAGCCACCCGCAGCAACACCGGATCATTTATGACGCCACCGTACTGGTTACACAGAATCACATAACGGGCTTGCATAGTCGGCACTACGGTGTGTACATCGCGGGTAATGAGCATGTCCACAAAATCGGCAGCGTCGGGACCCTTGATCTGAATCTGACGCTCGACTGCCACATCCCACATGCTGACGTGTTCGGTCAGATATTTGTACTCCTCAAACAGTCCTCCATCCTCAGGTTTGATATACGCGCGCGGATGATACATGTGATTGTACGTCGTATATGCCCAGCAGCCTGCCGCTTTTGACAGGTGCCACCACGGAGACTTCCTGATGCGGGCAGATATTAACATTTGGGCGTCGCTGTTGCCGCTCTGCCGCAGGTTAATCGGCAAGGTACGCCGCTTGAGACCGTCGATTACCAGAGTTTGTGCCATCTGAGAACCTCCAGTTGTTTGGATTTCTATATCAATTCGACGCAACGCAACACGCAAGGGTTTCACGCTTTCATCTTCTTGCCTTCCGGGTCGTACAAAGGCTCCTGCGCAACTGTTGCTTGCAGACGCTCGCCAAAGTAGAGGATGTCAACGCTGGTCCCCACCTCGGCGTAGTTCATCGGCAGATAACCATACGCAATGCCAAGGCCGAGTGAGTGGCCGTAGTTGGCACTCGTCACGTAGCCCAACACGCGGTCATCGTCCAAGATCGGCTCTTTGCCCATAACGACGGCGTTAGGATCGTCCAGCGTCATACAGCACAGCTTGCGCGTCAGGCCCTGTGCGCGAATTTTCCGCAGCTCGTCCCGGCCCAGAAAATCGCCCTTCCCCATCCTCACCGCGAAACCTATACCAGCCTCGTACGGATTGTACTCAGTGTGGATGTCGTTCCCCCACAGTCGGTAGCCTTTTTCCAAGCGCAGCGAGTCGAAGGCACCTCCACCTGCCGCGATGACTCCAAGCGACTGGCCTGCCTCCCACAGGACATCCCACAACCGCAAGCCCTGCTCGGCGGGAGCGTAGATTTCCCAGCCGAGTTCACCCACGTATGAGATACGCAGCGCCAGTGCGGGAACCTCAGCTATCCGTATCGGCTGCGCGGTCAGGTAGGGGAAGCCCTCGTTACTTACATCGTCCTCACAGACCCGCCCCAGCAAGTCGCGTGCTCTTGGTCCCCACAAACCGACACAGCACAGCCCCGACGAAATATCAGCCACCCCAACCGATCCGTCGTCCGGTAAATGCTTCTGAATCCAGCCCAGATCGTGGCGTCCCATAGCTCCTCCCGTGACCACCATGAAGCGGTCCTCACCCAAGCGCGTCACAGTCAAGTCACACTTGATGCCGCCCCGAGGAGTGAGCATAGACGTGTACGTGATAGTCCCGACGGGCTTGTCCATCTGATTGGTAGTAAGACGCTGAAGTGCAGCGAGCGAGCCTGCTCCGGTCACCTCGAATTTAGCGAAGGGAGTGAGGTCAAACAGGGCTACTCGCTCGCGAGTGGCGACGTGTTCTGCGGCGATCGTCGGCGACCATTCTCGCGCCTCCCAGCCAGTTCGCGCCGCACCGGTAACGGTAAGAGAGTCGAGCAGCCCCTCGTTCGCACTGTACCACTGAGGACGCTCCCATCCCGCGTTCTCGAAGAAGACAGCACTCAATTCCCGCTGCCGCGCATAGAACGGCGTCAATCGGAGATTGCGCGGATTGGCTATCTGCTGGCGCGGGTGGATGATGTCGTACACCTCGCGGTACTGTTGCGCAGCCCGGGCGCGGACGTAGGAGCGGCTGTATGCGTGCGGATGAAAGCGCCTTATGTCGCACTCTCGCAGATCGCTGGTCGGCTCGCCGTTTGCGATCCACTCAGCAACCGCCTTGCCGACGCCGCCAGCGTGCGTAATCCAGACGGCCTGTGCCGACCAGAACCCGCGCACTTGGGGCGCTTCGCCGAGTACGGGAAATCCGTCGGTAGTGAACGAGAAGAGACCGTTGAACTTGCGCGTCAGCCCCACGCCCTTGAGGCTCGGCAACACTTCCCCCGCCGCCGCCATCGCCTTCTCAAAGTGAGGCGGCGTAAACGGCATCTCGGCCGGAGCAACCGGCGCTTCCTCGTGGTCGAGAATGTCGTTGGCGTCCACTAGGAGAGGTTCGTGCTGGTACGAGCCGATGCCGTAGCACTCGCCGACCTGCCGGAAGTACATGGCCCCGTCTTGGTGCCGCAAGAACGGCTGTGATATATCCTCGGTCGCACCAGCGAGTTCCCGCAGTGGCGTCGTAACGGCGTAGAGATGTTGCATCGGCGACAGCGGGATGGGCACATAGGCAAGCCCGCCAACCTTTGGAGCCCATATACCGGTAGCAGCGACTACCAGGTCCGTCTTAATGTCGCCGCGCGTGGTATGGACCGCCGCAATCCGTCCATCCGCGATAGTAAAGCCGGTAACTTTGACATTACTGTAGAACGCTGCGCCATTTTGTTCCGCCTCTCGCGCCATCGCTTCAGCCGGCCTCGTCGCCTTCGTCTGGATGTCGGAAGGAACATACAGCGCACCCAAGATGCGATCAGACAGCATCGGAATCAGACTGCGTGCCTCGTCGGCGCTGAGCAGATGGGCCTCCACCCCCCAACTCATGCCATACCCGGCCTTGCGTTTCAGGTCCGTGAGGCGCTCCTGCGTCCAGGCCACTTCGAGGCTACCCACACTATTGGCGCATGGCTCGCCATCGAGTTCCAACTGTCTCCACAGCTCAACCGTATAGTGCGCAAAGCCCGTCATGGTCTTCGACGGGTTGAGTTGAAAAACGAGGCCAGGAGCGTGCGATGTCGAGCCGCCGGTCTCAAACAGCGGCCCTTGCTCGACGACGACAACATCCCGCCAGCCGAGTTTCGTCAGATGGTACGCGACGCTGCAACCTACGATGCCCGCGCCAATGATGACGCCCCTAGCTTGCTGCGGCAATGTGGTATCAGACATCTCCTATGTCTCCCGAGTCAGCTCATCGGTTGCGATACGGCGTTCCCCTCAGACATCCATCGTCGGCGGACCATCGTAGCCAATGCTCTGCCACCCGGCGACATCACCACCCCTGAGGCGATAGGGATGCGGATACAGCTTGAGCGTGCGATCCGCAAATGGCAGGGACACCCGCTCGTGTCCCCGATGGGCTGAGCGCACCAAGGCGATGGCCACTTCGAGCGAGTGGCGGTAGTCGTCGCCGCTGCTATACGGCTCAGTGCCGTCCCGAT
>JAJEEZ010000249.1:0-9139 GCA_022820705.1 Candidatus Latescibacterota bacterium
ATCCTGATTTTCGCAACCGCTCGCTGCACAGCAACGCCGTCCTGCGCTGGGAGTACAAGCCGGGCAGCACCCTGTTCATCGTCTGGTCGCAGTTCCGCCACGACGACTCCGACTGGGGAGCGTTTCGCCCTGGGTACAACCTGCGGCGCAGCTTTGTAGATGAGGGGACCAATATCTTCTTGGTGAAGTTCAACTATTGGCTGAACATCTAGGACGGGGATGTAGTTGCCTTGTCATGCTGAGGGAGCCGATAGGCGGATGAAGTATCTTTTACCTAATCGATCTCCCGGGTAGGAGATGCTTCGACTCCGCCGCGCTCCGCTCAGCATGACAGGGCCATGAGGATCTGCCGAAGGACCACCACGCGTACGCGACGATTCAGGGAGCTTCTAAAAAGCTCCACAGCGCGTCGAAGCGCGCTCCTTCAATCGGCTCTCGCAGCACTGAATTGACGCCTTTTTCCGCCATGTAGCGCGGTGTAAACGCCAGCCCCTTTTGCAGTGCCGTGCGCTCCAGCCCCATTTGCCTAGGCCGCCAGCGCACCTGACAGCGGTCCAGCCGCTTTGCCAACCCCTCGGTATCCCCCGCGCAACACCACGTGATAATCATCGCCCCCAAGGCCACGAGTTCGCCGTGGATCCAAGTCCGTCGGTTAGCCGTCTCCAGCGCGATCCAGAACGGGTGGTCGCCGCTTTCCGTGGGGGCCTTTAGCTGCTGGCTATCGCGTTCCTTAATCCGCTGCGCGATGTTGGCCACGCTCGTCTCGGTCATGCGCCCGTTGGCATCGAGCGTTGCGGCAAAAGAACTGGCGATTGACTCGTGATGGGCTACCTGCTGTGCCGCCAGCGCCGGGTCGAACGCCGCTTGCCCCAGCGCCGCCCGCCGCCGCCACTCTTCTAGCCCCGCATGGCCGCAGAGGATGTCGCCCAGCCCGGCGGTGTGCAAGTAATCCGGTGCCTTGAGGACCACATCGACATCCACGAGCACGTATAGGCAGTCCACCCACGGCCAGTCGTCCAAATCGCCCACGGTCTGATAGCCGTCCCACCGCGCCACGTGGCTATGGATTATCGCCCCGGAAGAGAGGATCGTCGGCACCAAGATCAGCTCGGCGTCCTTATCCAAGGCCACGAACTTGGAAGCGTCGAGGGCCTTGCCGCCGCCCAAGCCGATGACCAGCTCGATCCCGGCTGGCAGCCGGTCGCTGAGGTCCTGCTGATGCGCCGAGTCCAGCCACTCGGCAAAGACCACGCCCGCTGGCTCGCGCACGAGGTAGTCTTGGGCCGCGGCGTACGCGCTGGGTGTGGTGACAATCGCATACGCTGGCCAGTGGGCGCTTGCTCGTTGCAACAGGCCGCGGGCGACGCGCATGTCGTATTCAGCAGCCGGTTTGCACTGGCGGCCCATAGACCAGCCTCGGTTGGTTTTAGGCATTTGTTCTCCGTCTCGTCGTAGGCAAAGCAGGGGCGATCGGCCGGTCGCCCCTACTTACGCAGGCATGACAAAAACTGCGTAACGTCTGAGATTGCTATTGCACAACAATATACAAGCCCTCTTTGCGCCGCCAACGCATCTTTCCAAGTCCAAAATCCTATATCTACTGCCCACATCGCCCGCGCCGCAGCGAGCGGTTTTGAGAGCCACCGCAAAATGCTGATATTATACAACATCCGCTCCTTCACAGGGTTACTACCATGCGCTCTCTGTTACTGTTCTTCGCCCTCGCTCTTGCGGGCTGCTATGCAGCCTCGCTCGGGCCCGATCCCTTGGGCCATTTTGCCGCGCGCACCGACCACCTCCACCGCTTAGAGCCGCTCGGCGAGCGCATCTTGCACGGGGCTGCGCTCAGCTATGGGCCGCTCGACCCCGAAGAGCGCACGCGCCCGCTCATCTATGCGGTGTACTACGAGCTCCACGACCTGCCCTACGACTGGCATTTGGCGTTGCTCGCCAATCTGGACCAGCACGTAGGGTACGGCTTGCCCCAAATTGACCTCGGTTTTAACTCCGCCGGCCAGCCCTACGACGCGGCCATTGCCGAGGGCCAACTCGACGAGGCGATTGAGCGGCTCTGCTGGGGGTTGCAGCAGCTAGAGCGCCCGGTTTTGCTGCGGTTGGGCTATGAGTTCAATAGCTCTTGGCGCGCCTATGAGGCGACGAGCTACGTCGAGGCTTGGCGGCGCATAGCGCAAACGCTGCGGGGTCGCTGGGGCTTGGACCACGTGGCGCTGGTATGGACGCACAAGGAAGACGGCGGCTCCGATTACTTGGCCTACTATCCGGGAGATGAGTACGTCGATTGGTGGTCGATTGACGTGGCCGCGCTGCAAGATCTGCGCCGCAGCCGTGCCTTTGTCGAGGCGGCGCAGGAGCGCGGCTACCCCGTGCTCGTCGGCGTGGTCACGCCCGTTACCACCGACCTAGGCCGGGCCGAGCAGGCGTGGCCTCATTGGTTCATCCCCTTCCTCCGCTTTTTGCGTCACCATCCCAACATCAAGGCATTTACCTACATAGATTGGGACTGGTCGCAGACAGAGCGCTTTGTCGATCCCATACTCTTTGCGCGCTACCGCAGCGAGTTGATGAACCCGATTTACCTACACGCGGCCTCGCCCGGCGAGTTGCGCTGGAACCTAAATCTCGATCCCTAGCTTAGAGAAAGGACTACAGATGGATAAAGTCGATGTACACGTTCACGTCTTCGACCTGCCGAGCGAGCGGTTTCCCCGCGAACTGAGCAGCCTCGCACCGGCCGATCGCGCCTGTCCGATTGAGGCGCTGATAGCCGACATGGATGCTTCGGGTATCGACCGCGCCGTGCTGATCGAAATGAACGGCACCCAGATTGAGCAGCACGCCTATGTCACGCACTGCGTGCAGATATGGCCCGACCGCTTTACGGCGACGGGCTTGATCGACATGGGCGACCCGGACCCGCCCGCTCGCTTGCGGGAACTCGTCGCCGCGACCGGCATTGAAGGAATCCGGCTGGGGGCGTTGGGCGATTCGACCGCACAGCGGGCCGAGGACCTGGCGACCTACGCGGTCTTTGAGTGTGCGGACGAGTTGGGGCTTAACATCAACATCTACACCGGCGGTGCCCAGTTCCCCTGCATCGAACTGCTGGCCGCGGCTTTTCCCGGCGTGAACATTTCCCTCGACCATCTCGGCGTGATGCCAACCACGCCCAATGAGCCAGACCAATGGGGCCGCCCCCGCTTTAACGCCGAGCCGCTGCCGCCGGCCAACTATCCGCAAGTGATGGCGCTGTCGCGCTTTCCCAATGTCTATGTCAAAATTTCAGGGGAGTACGCGTTTTCCAAGGTGCCTTGGCCCTACGGGGATATGCAGTCCATGGTCGAGGATGTGTATCGGGCCTATGGCGCGGATCGGATGATGTGGTGTACGGATTCGCCGTGGATTGTGGTGGAGCCGGGCTACCAGAAACTGGTGGATTTGCTCGACTGCCATCTGCCGGATATTTCCGCGGCGGAGAAGGAGATGATTATGGGGGGGACGGCGATGAAGCTGTGGTTTAGGGGGCGCTAGGGGATGGCTCTGAAATCTATGCCGTACGGAAGCTGAACGGATGAATCGGTATTCTGTTGGCTACGATGAGCGCACGGCTGGTTTCTTCCAAGAGCGCACAGCCGACACGCACGCTCAGTTTCTTCTGGAGTACCTCGTGCCCGGGATGGCTCTCTTAGACGGTGGATGTGGGCCTGGGACCATAACCAAAGGACTCGCAGAGATCGTGGCACCTGGGCGCGTCGTAGGAATCGACAGAGAGCCGAGTCAAATCGATCTTGCTCAGGGCCTCACCGATGGATTCCCTACAATCGAGTTCAGAACGGACGATCTTTGCAGCCTGGCTGCTGATGACGAGTCCTTCGACGTCGTCTTCGTTCACGGAGTCCTAGAACACATCGCCGACCCAGAGCAAGCTATCTCTGAGATTCGCCGAGTACTGAAATCGGGAGGGCTAGTAGGCTCCAGACACGCCGACTTCGGAGGATTCCTGCTTGAGCCTACGCCTGAGCCGCTTGGGAAATTTTCGCAGTTATTCATCGAACTGATGAAACGAAATGGCGGCGATCCGTACTGTGGACGTCGCCAGCCGGGACTATTCCGCAAGGCAGGATTCGAGATTGTCAAGGTTTCCGCGTCGTATGACTGTTGGACGCCGGATGCGGAGTCCACGCGGAGAAACGCGCACTTTCTGGCAGAGTTGTGCGGCGACTCTGAATTCTCTGAGCAGCTTGTGGAATACGGACTAGCGGACAAACGGGTCTTGGCTCAACTAAAGTCATCATTTCTCACGTGGGGCGAGATGCCAGAGGCGTTTGCCGCAGAAGCGTGGAGCGAGCTCGTCGCCAGAAAAGCGTGAGTTCGGGTTCTGCCGACAATCCCGAAGAGCGCCGTTTTTACGCGGCTTGAACGACTCCCGCCCCAGACATCTGCCATCTCGCGTCCACTGCGCGTCCAGGGCTGGTCAATCGTCACGACGCAAGCGCTCGCGCTGCATCCATTCTTGCATGACGTGCTCGGAGCGGTCCAACAAACGCAAGTAACCGCCCTGTACCTCGCTGCGAACCTTCCCGGACTTCGGCGGTTTGTTGGGCACTGCGTTGTAGCGCCCCCTCGCCTGAGTCACCGTCCGGCTCTTGATGTCCAGCGCGACTGTCAGCACGTGCTCCCGTTCCTCGGCTCCTTCTTGCAGCGCGCAAATTGACCAGATCGCGGTGTTGCCGTCGGCGCACTGGTCTGAATACGAGACCACGCAGTGGTGCATTGCCCGGCCTTCGGCGGCCAGCTCCCAACTCGACAACAGCTCCTGCACTATCCACCGCACCTTGCCTAGTTTGTCCGTCTCGTCTTCCAACTCCCACGGCCGGATCCCACACGGCTGCCAAGATTGAAAATTGACGTATTCCTCGCGGCTCAAGTGACCGTGCCAAGCCTCGACTTGGCGCAGGAGCTTGGTGGCGCTGCGGCCCTTCATGGTAAAATTGGGCTGCGGCGGCGGTGCTTCCTCCAAGCCGCCGCCCTCCTGCACAGTGCGGCGCGGGGCGAATTTCATGTTGTGGACATAATCGACAAGCGGCCCCACCCAAGTCGGGTCCAGCATCGCGTTGTTGACTAGGAAAAGCACCACTGTACTCCAGAACTCGTCGTTTTCAAAATTGCGCCCTAGGCGGGTCTTGAGGGTCGCCTGCGCCAGAGGCCCATTGCCGCCCATGCCGAGGACCTGCGCCCAGCGCATGCTCTTTTCGACGCTGCCTAGCTGCGGCGAGCGCTGAAAGAGATGGGCCATGCGCCGCGTCAGTTTGACAGGCGCATCCAAGTCGCGGATGCTACCGCCAGAGGCCATGTGGATAAACCATTCCTGCTGCCGCAACCCCTGCTCTTCGACGCCCCCGAACCAAGCCGAAACCATGGCATTGGGCACGGGGTAACGCGCCAACAAATAGCACGCCAGCGAGAAAATTTGGTCGCTGCGCCGGGGATGGCCGCCTTTGGGAGGGACGCAGCGCCACTCCTCTAGGGGACGAATCCAGCGGCGGTGGTGACGAGCCAAGGCCAAAAGACAATGGAGTAGGTGTCGGTAAGGCCCCGATCTATAGATGCTTTTGGCCGTTATCACATTCATGAATCCATCGACGTGGAAAATCAGGCGTCGGAACGCCTTGTGTGCCTCCGCGTCTTGCCCGAGCCATTCTACGACAAAGCCCTTCCAGGGGAGTTGGCCGGCGGCGAGTTGCTCTAGGGTCTGCTGGCGTTTCTCCGTCAGTGGGCGCTTAGGCGATAGGGCCTCGGCCAAGTGGTGCTCCAACCAGTTAGTGGGCTGCTCCTGATTTAGGCCGTCGTCCACGTCGCTGAGCCGACACCAGTGCTGGTAGGATTTGAGCGATTCAAAGCCTACCCTGGCCAGCTCCTCCCAGGTTGGGACGACCGCCGCATCGGCTGCGATTTGCGGCAATCCTGTCAACTGTCTCACTCCTCTATTATTACAACCTGACCTAAGTACACGACAGTAGAGTGGTATGAGATGCTTCGCTTCGCTCAGCATGACAGCATGGGGCGTCATCACCCGTCATGCTGAGCGGAGCAAAGCGGAGTCGAAGCATCTCAAATCTTCCATGCCTAACGTCCATTGGATTACTGTCGTGTACTTAGTAACCTGACAAAGACGGCCATCAAGCCGCTATAATGTCAAGTAGAGACCCATTCATTACTATAGCAGAATCGGTCGCAACACGCCGTTGCACGTACCTACCAAGCCAGCTAATTTTCATCTCAATGCGAAAGGAGAGATAGTGACATCAGAATACAAGGTTTTGCTCATTGGCGGGCGCGGCACGATTGGATCGGGTCTGCGGACCTATATGCCTCGGCTTGATCCGCGCTACCGCATGGTGGCCGTGGATTTGCCCGGCGCGCCAAACAAGGCGACCGAGCCGGATGCCGGGGGGGATTTTATCGATCTCGATATTATGGAGTCGCCGGATGAATTGCGCGCGCTGATCCCCGGGTGCGACTTGGTCGTCTATCTGGCCCGAGGCGGCGGCTTGGCGGCCATGAACCAGATGACCGACTTGGTTTTTGAAGCGGTGTTGGCCCAAGATGAGCCGCCGATGATCGTCGGCTCCAGCTCGGTGCATGCGGTGGATGGGCTGTACGACTTTCACCAGCCGGGCTTCTTTTGGACCTTGGCCGAGCGGCAGTTCGACGAGATCACCGAGTGGCCCGAGCGGATTTCCGCGGCCGTGCCCGCGCATCCGATCAATGACTACGGACGCGAAAAAGCTCACGTGGAGGATTGGGCGCAGAAGGTCGCCGCCTTGGGACACAGTGCGGTTGCCATGCGCTGGGGCGGCGTCAACGCGGAAAATGAGGTTCACGTAGCGGAGCGGGGCTACTTTGCGGTCTGGTGTCACCAAGAGGACGCCGCCCGCCTAGTCCACGCCTGCTTCCAGCGGCATTGCGCTGGCGACCTGCCCAGCGGCGCGCATTACTTTGCGATCTCGGACAACACCTATAACATCTTCGACATTGAAACGCCCCGGCGCGAAGTCGGCTACGACCCGGTGCATAACGCGGAGACGTATTATTAGATGAATGATACTGAGAAATTTCTCTTCGACCTACAGGGCTTCCTGAAGGTCCCCGGCTTCCTCACCCTTGACGAAGTCGATGCGCTCAATTCAGCCTTTGACGCCAATGAAGACAAGCGCGGCGAAGACGGCAATCACAACACCGGCGGCAGCGACGCGCTCGAGGGTCGGCGGCGCGGTATGTTCACGGGGATGCTCGAATGGGGAAAACCCTATTGCCTGCCCTTCCGCGCCCTGTTGGCGCACAAAAAGCTCATACCCTATCTCGACGCGCTCTTTGGCCGCGGCTGGAAGATGGATCACTCGCCCTTTATGCTCTGCGGCGGCAAGGGTGCCGAGGGCCTGATCCTCCACGGCTCAACTAGCCGCCACTTCAACGGCGCGCAGTACTACGCGTATGCCAACGACCAGATGCGCTGCGGCATGATCGTCTGCCAGTTCCAACTCGCCGACGTCAATGAGGGCGACGGCGGACTGTGCGTGATTCCAGGCAGTCACAAGGCCAACTTCCCGCTGCCGCAAAAAATTTGCCACTGGCAGGAGCACCGCGAGGTCGTGTACAACGTCCCCTGCACAACCGGCGACATGGTCATCTTCAACGAGGCGACTTTGCACGGCACGCTCCCGTGGACGGCCGAGCACGAGCGGCGCTCCCTGCTCTACCGCTACTCGCCCAAGTATTTGCACTTTGCCGGGGGGACGTATCAAACCAGCCAGCCCGAATGGGTGAACGAGCTGACCGAGGCGCAACAGGCCGTGCTCGAACCCCCCTATATCTACAACCGGCCGTTGGTGGAAGCCGACGGCGAAACCGTGGTGCGGCCGCGGACGGGCTGATCTTTTGCTCGCTGGCTGGTCTTTATTGCAGCAGCAGCATGAGCCTTTGCTGGGTCGCGTACTCGGTAACTAGTTCGCAGATATAGGTGCCGGTACCAGCCGGCCGCTGGTCTTGGTCCGTGCCGTCCCAAGCTACCGTCTGCACACCGACTGGCTGGTGTGCTTGGACCAAGGTTTTAATGCGCTGGCCCAGACTGTTATAGATGCTGAGGCGCACCTTGGTCGGAGCCGCCAGCGAGTAGCGGATCGTGGTGTAGGGATTGAAGGGATTGGGGTAATTTGGTTCGAGATTGAACCGAGCGGGTTGTGCATCTGTATCGCGGATATTGGTCGCAGCGTCTAGGCGGATGGTGACGGTTTCCATATCGGGTTCGAGGGTGAAGGGTGCGGTGAACACTTCGTCGCCGAGGCGAACTTCTACTTGGTAGGAGCCGTAAAAACCCCGGCCGCTGAATTGCCCGTCGGCGTTGGTTTTACCCTGCTGGCGGGTCCACCACTGATCAAAAACCAAATCCTTGTAGATCTGTGCGTGAGGTCTAGGACTCCAGTCGGCGTTGTACAGGGCGGCGTTGGGCCGCCAGTGGGCCTTTTCCCAAAAACCCCACCACTGCAAACCAGCGACCGCGGGGTGGCTGAAGACGACGGTCATAAAGTCGCGGGTATAATCATTGAGCAGCGCTTGGTCGGTGGTGTTGATATCGAATTCGGTGATTTTGATGTCGAGGCCGAAGCGGCCAAAGCGGTCGAGCAGTGCCAGTAGCTTTGCAGGAGCCGTCACTTGGTCGCCAAAATGCCCCTGCATACCCAAGCCGGTAATGGGGGCACCCTGATTGAGCAAATACTGAATGGTTTGCTCGTAGTGGTTCTGGTGAGCTACATCTTGGCCGTTGTTGCTGAGGATGTTGTAGTCATTGAGATACAGGGGGGCTGTGGGGAGATTGCGGCGGGCAGCTTGGAACCACTCGACCATGACGTGATCACCGCTGAGATCCATGAGGTCGTGGTTGGTGTACGGCTCGTTGATCACGTCCCACTCCTCGACCAGCCCCTCGGTGGCTTGGGTGATCTCGTCTATATGGTCGATGACGAGCGGGGGAATAGCCGTGGCTGCGTCAGCTTGGTCGGCCATATCGCGGATGCTTTGGGGCAGATTGCGCCAGCCAGGCCAGACCAAGACGTGGCCGCGC
>JAJEEZ010000381.1:0-2781 GCA_022820705.1 Candidatus Latescibacterota bacterium
ATATCTTGGTGCTGGACGCGATGGATTTGCGCACTCCGCTGACTCAGTTTTCGGTGGGCAATGGCACTAACCCGCACGATATCGAAATTGTCGCACCCGACAAGGCGTATGTGACGCGCTACGATACGGCGTCTTTGCTGATCGTCAATCCCCAAGACGGCGCGGAATTGGGCGAGACTGATCTGAGTGCTTTTGCCGACGCGGATGGCCTGCCCGAGGTATCGCAAATCGTCCGCGTGGGCGAGCGGCTCTACTTGAGTTGTCAGCGCCTCGACCGCAATGGTGGGTGGGGACCGGCTGATATTAGCTATCTGATCATGGTCGATCTGGCTACTGATACCTTGGTCGATGTGGACTCGGACGCCGAGGGGGTGCAGGGCATCGCGCTGAGTGTCGCTAATCCCAACAGCATGGCCGTGGTCGGTGAGCGGATTGCCGTGGGAGTAGTGGCCAATTTTGGCGACCGGGCCGGTGGAGTGGAAGTCGTCGATACGGCTACTAACCGCAGCCTTGGATTGGCCGTTAGTGAAGAGGATTTGGGCGGCGATATTACATCCATGGTACTCGTCAATCAAAGCCGGGGCTATGCTGTGGTTGCGGACGAAAACTTTGCCAACAGCGTCCGGCCCTTTGAGTTGTCCAGCGGTGCGGTGGGCGCACCCTTGGAAAATATCAGCGGCGGTTTTATACCCAGCTTGGCGGTAGATGGTGACCGCTTGATCGTCGCCGATCGCGGCAGTTTCGCCGATCCGGCTAGCGCGGGACTCAAATTCTACGACGCGGCCACCGGCGCGTTTCTGAGCGGCCCCATCGACACTGGTCTGCCGCCGCAGGATATCGTGGTCCTGAGCGATGCGGCCGTTCCTACGGCTGTGGAGGAGACCGCCGACAGCTTGCCGCAGGAATTCGCCTTGGAGGCGGCCTACCCCAACCCCTTTAACGCCTCAGTGCAGATTCCCTTTGCGGTCTGGCAGGCCAATACCCCGGTCGAACTGACCGTCCACGACGTGTTGGGCCGCACCGTCCGCACGCTGATCGCCGGTACGATGGACGCCGGGAGACACGTGCTCCAATGGGACGGTCGCAATGCCGCCGGTGAGCCGGTGGGTAATGGCGCGTATCTGGTGCAGTTGCGCGCTGGCAGTCAACGGGCGGTGGGCAAGGTGATGTTGATAAAATGAAAGGCAACCACAGGGGTTTTAGGGCACCCACAAGGGTTGCCCCTACATAATTGTGGTAGGGGCAACCCTTGTGGGTGCCCTTCATTTGGATAGGCCGATAAACAAGTGAAAGGCAACAGACATGGTTACGCTATCTAAGCTCTACACCAAGACGGGCGACGGTGGGATGACGCGGCTGGGCGATATGTCGCAAGTGCCCAAGACGAGCGCCCGCATCGCCGCTTATGGGTGCGTAGATGAGCTGAACTCGGTGATCGGGTTGGCCCGGGCCAGCGGCGCTGAGCACGGCGATGTGCTCGCCCGGGTGCAAAACGATCTCTTTGACTTGGGGGCGGATTTGTGCGTCCCGCAGGCGGATGGGGAAGAAGAGCGCCTGCGCGTGCAGCCGCAGCAAGTGCTTTTCCTAGAGCAGCAAATTGACGACCTCACGCGAGATTTGGCTCCTTTGCGGAGCTTTATCTTGCCTGGAGGACGGCTTCCCGCTGCTTGGCTCCACCTTGCGCGGACGGTGTGTCGGCGCGCCGAGCGTGCAGCTTGGCAACTCGCGGAGCAAGAGCAAGTCGGAGAGCCGGTTTTGCTGTATCTCAACCGGCTCTCCGATTTGCTGTTCGCGATGGCACGGGCCGTCAACGACGGCGGGGAGGCGGATGTGTTGTGGAAGCCGGGGGAGGGCGCGGACGATGCGTAAGTGGATTTTGGTAGGGTCAATTTTTAGGGGAGGCGTTTGATGCGCAAGGTGTGTTTTTGGATGTGGCTAGTCCTCGGCGTGTCGGCAGCGAATGGGGATGACTGCGGCGATAGCTACGATTCGGCGAAGGACTATTTCCCCGACAAGGCCGAGTTGCAATACGCCGAGAGCTTTGCGATTGAATACTTCGACAACTACAAAGTGGTCACTGTGCATACTCCGTGGCCCGGTGCGCAAGAAGCCGTTCAGTACCTGTTAGTCCAGCGCGGCACTCCCGCACTCGACGGGTACGACGGCGTTCAGCGCATCACCGTGCCCATCCAACGCTTGGCCGTCCTATCGACCACTCAATTGCCGCATCTTGAATTGCTCGACGCTCTCGAAAATCTAGTCGCGGTCGGCGACATTGAGATGGTGAATTCGCCCGGCGTCGCCCAGCGCTTTGCGGCTGACAAAGTTGCCGAAATCGGCCATGGTGCCGGGGTTAATCTCGAATTAGTGCTGGAATTGGAGACCGACGTGGTGATGACCGTGGCCTCGGCTCAATCCCAGTACAACGCCCACCCGGTTTTGCAACAAGCCGGCGTGGCCGTGGCCATCAACGCCGAGTACACCGAGCCGTCGCTGTTGGGTCGCACAGAATGGCTCAAGTTCACCGCAGCCTTTTTCAACGCGGAAGCCTTGGCGGAAAAGCGCTTTGCGGACATTGTGGCCCAGTACCAACAATACGCGGCTTTGGTGCGGGATGTGCCGACAGACCAACGCCCTACAGGGTTCGGCGGCTCCCTCTGGCGCGACACTTGGCACGTCGCCGTTGGCAATAGCTACGCAGCGGAAGTGGTCGCCGCGGCTGGTGGCGCGTACCTATGTGCCGATGACGATTCCGGGGGGAGCCTGCCTTTGGATTTTGAG
>JAJEEZ010000364.1:0-15017 GCA_022820705.1 Candidatus Latescibacterota bacterium
TCGGATCAACCAGCCGCCTCATCAGGGCAGGTAGAGGGCGACTCCTTATATGCAGGCCCTGAAATAGAGGCCGCTCCTTCTGGTGCCGGAAAAGTCTCGGAACAGCCCGCGCACACTAGCCCACAGGCGCAGGAGCCATCAGACAGCTCTGACCTATACGGGCACTTCATTCAGTCGCTCCGCGTACGACTTGCCAATGGGTCTATCAAAAAAGCAGAGCTAGAAAAACACTATGGCCTTAAGAAGTCGCAATTCGACGCTTGGATGAACAGGGCTATCGAGCAAAAAGTGGTCAAAAAGGAGTCGAAGCCGGTACGTTATGGTTTAAAACCACCCGAATTGCATTGGGAAGGTTCGGAGTAAAGTTGGATCCCTCTTATCAGGGATCAAAACAAAAGGGCGGCCCTCTCAATGTGTTGAGATGACCGCCCTCGCGTTATACAGCGCCAAATCCTGAACTGCTTGGAACGTTAGAACACGTCTGCAAGCGGCATTTTCCACCCCGGAACCACATCGCCGCCATCGAGCATGTCGCATTCGGTAAAAATACAAATATCGTCGGGAGCGCGGTACACCGCTACGGTGCGTTGGTGGGGATCAATCACAACGACCATCTGCGTTCCCGCCTGCAGCCAGTCGGACACTTTCTCTTCCACTTCGTTGTAGCGATCATTGGGCGAAATGACCTCAACGGCGAGGTCAGGTGCGCCGGGGAAAAAACCTCGTTCTTCTGCGGTAGCCTCAGCGCGTTCCCGCGACACAAAGCTGACATCGGGCGCACGGACTGTATCGGGCGCGGTGTCGATGATGAAGCCGGTCCCGGCTACATAGGTTTCGCCCAATCCCTTAGTTGCAACAAATGCTCCGAGACAGCCACCGATTTGTGCGGCAATGCGTCCGTGTTGTCTGCCGGCGAATTCCATCTGGCGCAATTCCCCTTGTACGAGTTCGTAGCGATAGCCATTGTGCGGCATCGCCAGCAGCTCATCGGCGGTCATCTATATTACCCCCCCAGCCCGCAACGCCTCCACCTCCCCCTCCGTCAGCCCCAAAACGCCGCTTAAGACCTCCTCGGTATGCTGCCCCAACAAGGGCGCTGGCCCGCGCAACTCGACCGGCGTCGCGGAAAACCGCAGCGGCGAGTTGGCCACCGTCTGGCGGCCTGCAACCGGATGCTCCAGCTCGACGATCATATCCCGCGCCGCCACCTGTTCATCGCTAAAGACCTGCCCCACATCGCACAACGGCCCGCTCGGTACGCCGGCCTCAGCTAGTATATCACACCATTCCTCAACGGTTTTCTCGGCCAGCACCCGCTCCAAAATCGGTTCCAATGCCGCGTGATTCTCGGTGCGGAGCGCATTACTGGCAAAGCGCGGATCGTCGGCTAACGTGCCAAGGCCCAAAGCGTCACAAAGCTGCCGCCAGAGCCTATCATTGCCCGCGGCAATGACGATGTGTCCATCGCGGGCGGCAAAAAACTGAAAAGGCGTAATAGCCGGATGCCGCGATCCGAGCGGCTGGGGCACTTCGCCAGATACGGCGTAGCGGGCGAGGGCGTTTTCCAACAAGGCCACCTGACAGTCGAGCATGGAAATATCGATTTGCTGCCCCTCGCCGGTGCGCCGCGCCCGCTCTAAGGCCGCGAGAATGCCAATCGCCCCAAAGAGAGCCGCACTCAAGTCGGCAATCGACGAACCGACCCGCACCGGCGGGCCATCGGGCTGCCCGGTGATGCTAGCCAGTCCCCCCATCGCCTGAATGAGTACGTCGTACGCGGGCCGCTGTGCGTACGGCCCGGTCTGGCCAAAACCCGAAATCGACGCGTACACCAAGCGCGGATACAACGCGTGCAGGTCCGCGTACCCCAACCCAAAGCGATCCATGCTACCAGGGCGAAAGTTCTCAATCAACACGTCGCACTCGCCGGCCAAACGCCGCGCCAAATCCTGGCCCTGCACCTGCCGCAAGTCGATCGTCGCGCTCTTCTTACCTCGGTTGACGCTGGCAAAGTACGCGCTCTCGCCGTTTTGAAACGGCCCAAATCCCCGCGCCTCGTCGCCCGTACCCGGTAGCTCGACCTTGATCACTTCCGCACCCAAATCGGCCAACACCATGGACGCGTACGGCCCGGCTAACACCCGCGTCAAGTCGAGCACCCGCACTCCATCCAATAAATGTTCCATCTCAATTCCCTTGGGGCGCGGCGAGCAAACCGGCTCCTTCGCCGGGCACGGCCACTGCTAGCTCTGGCTCATGGCCCAGCTCCGTGCGCAACATCTCGGCAAACGCGGCGCGGCGTTCCCCATCGACAAACGCACGGTGAACTAGCCCGCCGATGTTGCCGCCCCAACCAGCGCCCAGCCGCTGCACGGCCCCTGCCGTTGGTCCCTCGGCGGTGAGAAACCGATTGACCACCCGCACAGTCCGATCATAGGCCGACGTCATCCGCCCATAGCCCCCCGGCAAAAAGCGCAGTTGCGCTCGCTCTTCCCCGCGCTCGGCTCGCTCTGCAAGCTGCGCCAAAACCTCGTCTTCGACCTCTCGGTCCAGATCGCCGTCGTGCGAGATGCGGATCAGTTCCAAGGCCGTGGCCATATCGCCCGCATTGAGGTAGGCGAGCATACCGGCCACCCGGTCCTGCTCGGCCAATCCATAGATGCAGCGTCGGCGAATAAACAACGGCGTATCCTCGGATAAAAGCTGGAACTTGCCGGCGACCTCCCGCTGACACATGGCGTCGAAATGCGCCCCGACTCCGGCTGCTTGCGCTTCGGCGGCTAGCTGCGCCAGACTGGTCTGCCGAGGCAACTGGCCCAAGACCCGGTACAGCTCTGCAAGCGACAGCCCCAGCGACTCGGGCTCGATATCCCGGATATAGCGGATGCTCTCGCGCACAGCGTTGTCTTTGCCCAACCGAGGCAAAATCAACTCGCGGGCGATAAACGCGCCGAGCGGATAGGCAATGACCGTCTCTTCTTTGACGGCCTCGTCGTATTCACGCACGATGCCGCTGTCGAGCACTAAAGCGGCGTACTCGTCAGGCAACGCAGCCTCCCCTTGCACGCGGGCCGGAAAGACGCCGACGCCGACCAGCTTGCCCGCCCGACCCAAGATCATCCCTCCGTGGTCAGCCGTGCCGCCGCGAGTACCCCGCATCCACTCCGAGGTACCCAGCCCATCGACTAAATCCGCCTCGGGCATATCGCGGCGTGGATCCAATCCGTGAACCCCCATCGTCGCCAGTGCCGTCGCCACCACCAGTGCCGAAGACGAGCTCATGCCCCCGCTAGGCGAGACACTGCTCCACACCAGCCCATCGAAACCGCCCAAGGCCAAACGATCGCGGAAATAACTCTCCAAGTACACAAGCTGTCCCTCCACCAACGCCGACCAATCGCTGGCCAAGGCACTACCCATGTGCTCTAGGCGCTGGCGGCAAACCTGACCCGCGTAATCCATCAGCGCCTGCCGCTCGGCCACGCGGGCCTTCGGCAGAATCGTCTCCAAGTCTATTTCAATGGGCGTGAAGCGATCGGCGGGCGCACCTCGGCTGCGCAGGAAACTGGCAAGCCGCACCCGCCGACTGGAGGCCGCCCGCGCCACCACCAATGTATCCGCTCCGCGCACGGCCATCCGCACCGAGGGCATGCCTCCGTAGTCAATGTGCATACCCATGACGTTCATCTGTCCAGGGCAACGCGCCATGACCAAGCGGCCCTCGCTGCCGTAGCAGGCGGCAAAGTGCCGCAGGGCCTCCAAGTAATTGGCCCGCCAAGCCGCCACCTGCTCCCGCCCGTAGATTCGCTCGAACTCGCAGTCGAAGCGACCCTGCTCAATGGCGGCCTGCCACTGGACTATACTAGCTGTATAGAGATTGTTAGAGCGCACCATCCACGCTCAGAGAAATGCGACGCAAGGGGCGTATTTTGCGCTCGATCGTCGCGTAGTAATACTGTAGCGCATTGTCCACTCGCAGGTTGATCTGCAAAGGGCCTAGCTGTCGGCTCAACTGTACGTCGAGCAAGTAAATAGGCACATAGTCGCGCCCGCACTCGGCAAACAGGCCGGATACCCGTTCAAAACGGCTGAGGTATTGGAAGTTTACCCGCCCACTCGTGGACCCGCGCTTCCCTTGGAGACCCAGATTGAGGACGTGGCGCGACCGGTAAGGCAGCGGCGCTTGATCGCCGTAGTCGCCGTGGCAATAAGGCGGCAGCACTTGGTCCGCATCGAGAAATTCCACGCCATCCACCAAGGTATAAGCCGCCCTAGCCCCCAAACCCAGCGGCAGGGCGACCAAGAGCTCACTTTCAAACCCGCCGACTCGCGCCTGCGCCAAGTTTAGGAAGCGGGCTATGGGCACGGTCCCTCCAGCATAGGGATCTGGACGCGCCTCAATGAGTCCTTGGTACTCGTTCCAAAACAGCGCCATATCCAAGGCCAACCACTTCGCCAACTCCTGCTTGATCCCCACCTCGCCAGACCAAGCCCGCTCGGGATCCAAGGCGGGATTGGGACAGACGCGGATACCAGAGACCTCGGCCTGGGAAAAGACTTCAACCACCGCAGGCACGCGAAAGCCTCGACCAAGCGAAGCCCGCAGCGCGGTCGTCTCCGACAGCCGGTAGGAAAGACCAGTCTGGGGACTAAATTCCCCAGTGCTTTTACTCGCGACCGACGGTACCCCGCACGGCCCTTCTGCCAACCCAGAGTCCTCGGAGAGCCGACTCCAGTCGTAGCGCAACCCAACCGTCCACTCGGCCAGCGGACTGATTTCGTACACGCCTTGGGCGTAGCCGGAGACGGTCATCAGGGAGCGCACGCCGAGAAAATCGCTGGGCGAACGCACCAGATCGGCTATCCCGGCCAGCCCCAGCGTCCAATTCCAACTGCCCAATCCCGTGTAGTCGAACTGACCTTCGCCCGAAATTTTGTGGCCAGCCGAGGCCAAGCCCCCAGCCGCCGCGTTGTTGGTAAAATCCGTGCGGTAATACCCTAGCTTGACCCGGTAGCCCAAATCGCTGTGTACCAATCGGTAATACTCAGAATTGAGGTGCAACTTCCACGAGACAGTATGGGCCGATGCGTCGTTTTCGGGCACGGCCAGCGGATGACTGCGGTCGCGCCACTGGATGAAAACCCCGTGGTCGTCCAAGGCCCAGTTGCCCATCACGCGCCAATAGCTCGTCGGCGAAAAGCGATGCACTGCCTTGGCGTAGAGATGATAGCGGCGGCCATCGCCGTTTTGGTGGTACCCTGTGCTCCGGTTGTGGCCCCCGCTCAGCGCCAAGCCGGTCCGACCCAAAACCCGATTGTGACTCAAGTCGAACCCAACAAAGTGCATCGGGGACTCGCTCCAACGCCACTGGCTATGCGTCGGCTGGCTATACAACCCGCTGAGCAGCCGAAAGCGGGTGCCCGGATCGCGCGCTGGATCGCGGGTAAGCACGTTGATTACCCCACCCAAAGCCCCCGTGCCGTACAGGGCCGAGCCAGCCCCTTTGACTACCTCCACGCGCTCGACTTGCTGCAAGGGCACGGCATCCCACTTGATGTCGCCCACATCCGACGACAGCATTGGAAATCCATCCACCAGCATCAGCAGCCGACTGCCCGTGCCGCGACTGTAGCCGCTCGACCCGCGCACGACGGGCTGATTACCTACTTGACTGATGCCCGAGACATAGCGCAGGGGGCCTGTCAGCGAGAAGGCGTTGTGATCGGCGATGCGCTCGGCATCGGCTACGGAGATGCTAATGGGAGCTTGGGCAAAAGTCTGGGAGCGGCGGGCAGCAGAAACGATTAGTTCGGGAACTTCGACGGCCGTAGGTTCGAGGGCAACAACGCGCTCCTCCTCCCCGGGCACAACGCCGCGCAGGGTGTGCGAGCGATAGCCAATATGCGAACAGAGCAGGTCGTATTGGCCGGGCGGCAAGCCCTCGACTCGGCAGTAACCCTCTTCGTTGGCGTATCCCCCAAATTCCGTTCCCAGCACCGCCAACGTCGCGCCGGGCAGCGGGGTTTGGTCGCTAGCGTCGAAGACGCGGACGACGATATCAGCGGCCGAGCTCGGCCAGCAATTCAGCAGACAAAGCGCGCTCGCATAGAGCAGTGCTAAGCTCGGTCTCATGGTCCAATACAGCGAAGTTGACTTCGATATCGATGTCAGAGACAACCTCCCCGGAGCCGACTTCTACCGGCGAGGGGAGGTCAGCGTCAGGCAGGTAATAACAGCCCAAAAGCGAGGTAAGATCCCAAAACTGATCCTCTTGGCGCCAAGCCACGACAATCCACTGATATACGCCTTCCCCATCTAAGGGAACGAAATAGTCGTACGACTCGACCCTGAGAGCGACCTCGGTGTCCCAGCCGTTGATGCGAAAAAAATCGGCAAACGAAGCCGGGGGCTCGCGATAGACCGCCACGGCTACCTGCCCCACGTTGGCGGGCCACTCGCCGACAAAGTGCAGC
This sequence comes from Candidatus Latescibacterota bacterium, assembly GCA_022820705.1. GTDB lineage: Bacteria > Latescibacterota > UBA2968 > UBA8231 > UBA8231. The sequence continues at coordinate 6,475 of JAJEEZ010000364.1, forward strand.
CGACCGGCGATCCCAGTCTGCCCAGTGGCCTCGGCATCGAGACCGCGGTCGCAGCCCCAGCACAAGGCTAGGACCGCGACCAAACACCAAAACGGCACGGCCTACTAGCCAGCAGCGGCCGCCTCGGCAGCAGCGGCAGCAGCAGCCGAAACTTCGGCGACGTCAAATTCGGCGCCGTTAATGGTTATCGTCCCAGTAGCAGAAAGGCCATCGGCCCCAACCGAAAGCTGCATATCGAGTATCAACTCGGCCTCATGCGATCCTGAAAGGGTAACCTCCCCGCTCAGCGGAATGGGCGTCTGATCCAAGCCGACACTCAAGGCACCGTTGGCTATCAACTCGCCATCGGGTGAGTACTCATTCAACGTCCAATCGCTGCCTGATATCTCCACCGAGCCGCCGCCTTCTCCCGGCACCGATGTCGTACCGGGAACCAGCGCGGCGAAGAAGATATTCGTAAAAGCGGTGACCACCGTACCGTATAAGCCGACGATTTCAGGCGTTATCTCAGCCGCCGCCGGCTCGGGCTCCACGGGCGCGGCTTCGTCGTCGTCGCCACCACAGGCGGCCAGCACCAGAGTACCGCACAGAACCAAGGCCGTGGTTTTATCCAGCCATTTGCGCATGATATTACCCTCCTCAAAGGATTAAGTGCGCCAAGCAATCCCAACGCACAGAATTGTAAATGAGCACTCGCTCAAGAAGCAGTTTCGCTCCCCCGAACGTAGCGCACCAAGGCTTTTTCGTCCAGCACGCAGCCCAAGCCCGGCTGCATGGGCGTGGGCACGTACCCATCAACAAAGGGGATTGGTTCGACAATCAGGTCGTCTTCGCGGGTCCAACTCCCGACAAAATCCGAGGCCATCGTGCAGTTGGGCGCAGCCGCGGCCGCGTGGACGTATGAAGTATCGACGATGCCCAAGTCATTGCCCGAGCCGTGCCAGCAGCGCAGGCCCGCCGCGGCCGCTACGGCCGCGTTCTTCTGAAATCCCACGAGGCTGCCGCCCAAGTTAAAACAATCAACAACCTCGGCCTTGATGGCGCGGATAATCTGCGGTCCGCTCCCTACGTGCATGGCCACCGGCAGATTGATCGCCTCGTGGATCTGGATATAACCTTCCAAGTCGGACTTAGGGATGGGATCCTCAAAGACCTCGACATTGCCCACGGCCTCTAGCTGCTGCGCCAGCTCAATGGTCTGCTCAGCCGTGTGGAAGCGCTCGTTGGGATCGACCGTCACCTTGAAATCCACGCCGCCCACTTCGCGCATGGCCTGGAGTCTTTCGACCATTGGCTCCTCGATTTTGCACTTGATCTTGACGCCTTTGAACCCGTGCGCGAGCGCCCGCTCGACCGCCCGCTTGCCGTCTTCCGGCGTCTGGTGCCCCATCCAGTAGTCGGCTCGCACCCGGTCGCGCACCGCACCGCCCAACAGCGCGTGTACCGGCACCTGACGAGCCTTGCCCACCAAGTCAAAGATCGCCATCTCAAAGGCGTCGTACGCCGGCCCAGTCCCCACCATCGGCAGTTCCTCCGTACCGTCGTGCCGAGCGGCGAAAATATCCTGCAAGGTCAATTGCTCGGGATCTTTGCCTAGTAGCTGGGCCGCCCCTTCCCGGACCTGTTCTATCGCCTCGCCGCGCCCGGTCTCGCCCAAGCCGACCAACTCCGTATCCGTATTCAAGCGCACGATGTGCTTGGGTACTTGGTCCCACCCGGTCTCGGCGACGCATTCCGGGCTGTGCACCCGCCCGGGGATCGTCGGCACCACGACGGTCCAAATATCGACAGACGTTATTTTCATGGGATGAAACTCGTCCTTTCATCGACGGTCAGCGCAAACTCCGCCAATAGCTGTGCGGTGTGGTCCAAGTCGGCCAAGGACGCGATCTCGACCGGCGTGTGCATGTAGCGCTGCGGCACGCTGACCAAGCCGGTGGCCACCCCGGCCCGACTGAGCTGGATGGCGTTGGCGTCCGTGCCCGTCCCCCCTGGCTCGGCTTGGATCTGATAGGGAATCTTCTTCTTTTCTGCCACCTGCACCAGCCGCTCGTACACGACCGGGCTGGCGTTGGCCCCGCGCAAAATAACCGGCCCCCCACCTAACTTGCACTCGCCGACCTGGCGCTTATCAATATCTGGATGATCCGTTGCCCAAGTAACATCCACGGCAATACCCACCAGCGGATCAACGCCGTATGCACTAGTCTTAGCTCCCCGCAACCCCACTTCCTCCTGCACGGTGGCCACCGCATATACAGCGGCGCGGCACTTGCGCTTGGCGCGGCTCACTCGCCGCAGTGCCTCGGCAACCACCCAAGCACCGGCCTTATTGTCAATCCCCCGCGACACTACCAGCCCATTGCGCAGCTCTTCAAAGTTGGCGTCGTAGGTCCCCGGATCCCCGATGGCCACCAGTTGCTTCGCCTCGTCCGCGTCGGCTGCACCGATGTCGATCCACAAGTCGTGTTTGTCCGGGACTTTGGTACGATCCGCTGCCTTCATCAGATGAATGGGCTTTTTGCCCAGCACGCCCAAGACCGGCCCTTGCGCGGTGTGGATGCGCACCTTGCGACCCGGCACGATCTGCAAGTCAAAGCCGCCGATGGTGTCAAAGTACAGATAGCCTTTGTCGTCGATGTAAACGATTTGGAACCCCAACTCGTCGGCGTGCCCGGCGAACATAATTTTGGGGCGACCAGCTTCGTTGTGGACGCCGATGGTATTGCCGTGTACATCGACCTCGACGCGATCGGCGTACTTTGCCACCGCGTCTTTCCACACCGCCCGCACCGGCCCTTCGTAACCCGAGGGACCGGGAGCACTGAGTAGATCAACGAGAAATCGCTTGGATGCTGGACGCATATATCTCCTTCTAGTCTGATGTCGCTGGTTTACAACAGGCACCAATGGCGCAGACCGCCGCGTTGACGACGAGACCAATCACCCCGGCGTGAAAGCCCCAGATCATCGGTTTGCCCCCGAAGGTAAACCCCAGCGCCACCGCTAACCCGCACACCATGCCGAGCAGCGCCGTCCGCGCCGACAGCCGCTTCCAGTATAGCCCTAGGAAAAAGCACGGCACAACCTGGATCAAAATCTCGAATTTTAACTCCAGCAGCCGCACCAAAGTCGCATCGGTGCCAATCGCCACCGCGACCAGCACGGCGACGATAACCCACGAGCAAATCTTGCCCACCTTCGTCAGCTCAGCCTCAGTGGCCTGCGGTCGGAAATACGGCAGGTAAATGTCCTTGGTAAACATCGACGAGATCGACAACAGCGCCGAATCCGCCGTGGACATCAGCGCCGCCAGCACCGCGGCAAAAATCGCCACCACTAGCCAGTAGCCCAGCGCGGACTCGCCCATCACCAGTGCACAGAGCCGGGCCAGCACTTGGTCGCTTTCGGCTTTGCTCAGATCGGGCAACACCACCGCGGCCGTCAGGCCACATATCAAGGCTACCAACGTAGTAGTAAGCGGCATAAAAGCCATCAGGATCAACGAGCGCTTGAGCACCGCGACCGAGCGGCTGGCGTATAGGCGCTGAATTGCCTGTGGGTAAATAGCTGCCCCGCAACCCAACAGCAGCGCGTAGCTAATCCACTTGTTGGCCCCCTCTAAGCTCGGCGCTTGCACCTTGGGCGGATCCATTTCGCTCAGTTGGGCCACCACCTGCCCCAAGCCACCACCTAGATTTTGCGGGATGATAAAGACCAAGATGCCGAAGCCCAACAGCAGCACACCCCCCTGCATAACATCCGTCCACGCCACCGAGCGCATCCCCCCCAAGGTCTCATAGATGACCATAATTATCGCCAAGCCGATAATGCCGTAGCTGCCGGGAATCGCGCCGTCGGTGATCCCCTCAACGGCCGCGCCCATCGCCTTGAGTTGGGCCAGCGCGTAGTTGCCCAGTGCGTAGATCATCAAGATCGTGCTCAGCAGCGTCAGCACTGACGAGCGGAAGCGATGCGTAATATAGTCGCCAGGGGTGATAAATCCCTCTTTGCGCGCCAGCGCGACCAAGCGCGGGGCAAAGAGCATGTAGCCGACGATGATCGAGAACATAAAGAGCACCGACGCCGTCCACTCAAAGCCGATGCGGTAGGTCTTGCCCGTGTAGCCAAAGAGCGTGTTACCGCTGTACTGGGTTGCATAGAGCGTCAAAAAAAGCACCAGCAGGCCCATTGAGCGCCCTGCCAGATAGAAGTCGGCCATGCTATTGGAGCGACGACGCGTGCGCGCAATCCACCCCACGCCGATCATCGAGACCAAGTACAGCCCCACCGCAATGAGCGCACCCGGACCAAACACCATGCCGCCCATCACTCTTCCTCCTCGGCATCAATCCAGTAGCGACGGATCACAAAGGCCGTCCAAGCGGCCAACAGCAGCACTGCCCCCAGCGACACCGCCACCCACAGCGGGAAGCCCAACACCAACGGCCCCCGATATCCTTCGGGCCAGTACCAGGGAACGGCCAGCGCGTAGAGCAGCAAATAGACGATCCAGATGTAGCGGACCTTACGCGGCTCAGAGACGAGTTGTTCTTGCAAATCATTCATAGGTAGCAAATCAAAGCGCAGACACCGAAGTTGACAAGGCCGCTTCCGCTATTGGAGCGAGGCGACCGTTGTGCCAGACCTAGTCCTAAATCCTGTCGAAAGGCACTGTGCTCGCCCCCTGCGGCCGGGGTCCGGTGGGACGGATGGGCATGTTTTCGGGGGCCTGGTACTGCACGTCCAAATGCGGCGTCTCCAGCCGTATATGGCCCTGGTGACGCGAATCCATCAGGGCGTCCAGACCGCCGCTTACCAGCAGGGTGCGCTCCACCGGGTACTGCGGCTGGCCCGTGAGAAACATCTCTTGGATATTGAGGCCCAGGTAGCTGAAATGGGGATAGGGCGGCCCGTGCAAGCGCAGACCCGTGGCCTGTACCTCGCCGTCGACGCGGGCCGCGTACGACCATTCCTCGACGTACCCATTCAACTGCAGCAGGGCGGCCTTGAAACCATCCCTGTACTCCAGCAGAAAGGCCGCTGGATTTTCGCAGGCCTCCTCCATAGGTTCGGCCGAGGTTTTGCCCACGGCCGCAGCCGCAGCCGCCAACTCGCGCGACCACAGACCGTCGGCACCGGCCTGCCACACGGCCTCGCCCTCCAAACACTGCACGGCCGCCAGACCTGTCTCACCGCCCCGACGCCGCTCGACCATGGCCTGCAAACCCTCAAAGCCGTGATAGCCGTAGGACTCAATGCCGCCAAAGCTGAGCATGAGGGCGTCTTCGATGGGGGCATCTCGCTCGTGTTCGAGATAGGGGTCGCGCCAGCCCAGGGGCACTGAAGAGCCGGCCATAAAGGGGACGTTCAGTTCCACGGCCCGGTCGTACATCCATTTGGCGTCGCACCAGTTGTAGGACAGGTGCTTGTCGCTGAACACCGGCACCGAGCGGCCGGAAGTGGCCATAACGCCGCAGATCTGTTCAAAGAAAAAGCGCCGGGGATACAGGTGCTGGCCCTTCTCGTTGAAGGCGTAACTGCCGTGTTCGCCAATGGAAATTACGCCATCGACGGCCAATTTGTCGCTACCCAGACACAGAGCTGCGGGGATACTCTGGTACACGGGTATATCGTATTCTTTGGATACTTGTAGGCCGATATCATTGTCGGGTATCTGATCCAGGTACATGGAGGCGATATCCACCTGCGGCTCCTGCATGCCTTCGTCCGTGGGAAAACCCTTGATGAACTTGCCGACAATGACATCGGCGTGCGCCGGGACGCGGTATTCGGTGATAATAGCGGCGATCTTTTTGCGCTGGGCCATGGTTGCCTCTCTATTGTTGGATTTGGTTGGATCAAGATAATATCCCGACGGCAGTCCGCAATCGCGCTGGAAACTCTGGCCGTCTCTCTGAAAAACCGGCCGCATTTACTTTGTCGGGCTATTTGATCTATATATGATGTTAAAATCACCTAAAATTAAGTCGCAGGAGGTTCTTCAATGACCAGTTCACGACCCATCAAATGGGGCATCCTCAGCACCGCCAGAATTGGCGGCACCGCCTTCATTCCCTCGGCCCGCGCCACGCCCGATGCCCAAGTCCACGCCGTGGCCAGCCGCAGCCAAGCCACCGCCGACGCCTTCGCCCGCGCCCACGACATTCCCGTGGTGCTGGGCAGTTACCAAGCCCTGCTCGACCACCCGGACATCGACGCCGTCTATATCTCGCTGCCCAATTCGCTGCACGCCGAATGGACCATCAAAGCCGCCGAGGCGGGCAAACACGTCTTTTGCGAAAAACCCCTAGCCGTCACCGCCGCCGAAGGCCGACAGATGGTCGAGGCGTGCCACAAGGCCGACGTGCTGCTCTTTGAGGCATTTGTCTTCATGCACCATCCCCAAAGCCGCCGCCTCAGGGAAATCATCGCATCGGGCGAGATCGGCACCTTGCGCCACATTAACGCCGGCATGACCTTCGTCGTCAACGACCCCAGCAACATCCGCCTGATTAAAGCGCTGGGCGGCGGCAGCATTTACGACGGCGGCGTGTACCCCATCACCTTTTCGCGCTTCATCGCCGGCACCGACCCGGTTAGCGTCCAGGCGCACATGCGGTTTGACGCGCAAGCCGGGGTGGACGTGGCCACCTCGCTCATCCTCGAATACCCCGACGGTGTCACCGCAACCTTGTACTGCAGTTTCGAGGGTCGCGGCGGTGCTCATGCCCTCATCACTGGCGATCAGGGCCGACTGGTTGTGCCCACCCCGTATCACCCCGGCGCAGAGAGCAGCTTTGACGTGGTCATCGGCTCCGATGAGAGCCGCAGCGAGACCTTCCAGACCGGCACGCCGCCTTTCCAGCCCGCCATCGAATTTTTCCAGCAATGTATGCGCGGAGAAGAAACCCCCGCCTATATGGCCGACCACGCCGACGGCACGCTCAGAGTGGTCGAGGCGGCTTTTGAATCGGCGCGGAGCGGACGGCGGGTGGAGTTGTAGGATTACTTTCGCTGACTAGCCCCGCTACAGATTGAGTTACACACGCTGTTTGGCGGGCTGTGCAGGTGTGCCCATCAACATGCCTTCTGCACTGATGTCTTCATCGATATCCGGCCAGTGAACGCCCTGCCCATCGCCGATAAATTCATAGTTTTCACGCTGAGCGGGGGTTGCCTCGGAAAGCCGCCAAGACCAAACGAGTGGCACACTGATTGTTCGACCATCGAACAAGTCAGCGATGATCAAGTCCTCAGTAACCCTGATGGATTTGATGCGAGGTTCCGTATTATTCACAGTGTTCACGCCAAGCCTCCAAAATTATCACGTAGTTCGATTGGATCAACCGCCGAATTTCATTCAGCTCATGGGGAGAAAACCCGTAATTTTTGCACAATGCAATGGGTTCAAGCCAGTATTTGCATGTTCTTTTTTCTCTTCTGACATGCACATGCCGAGGTTCCTGACAGTCAAAGCTGTAAAAGAAGAATCGATACGGCCCTTGGATGCCACTAACCCTTGGCATTGTAACCCCTTCAAAATAGGTCGCCGATATGCAGCCTGAAGCCTTGCAATGTCGGCGAAGTCAAGGTCTCTTCCTCGCCGTAGGTATCCACGACCTCGTATCCGCGCTCGCCGAGCAACAGGATGGTTACGGTGGTGTCCACCATCCAGTATTCGTTCACGCCGTGCTTGGCATACAGCGTGCGCTTGAACGTCTTATCGCGTTCGGCTGTGGAGGGGGACAGGATCTCGACGACCAAGTCCGGCGCACCCTGAATGTTCGCAGGGGTGATGATGTGGCCGCGCTCATTGGAGACGAACAGCAGATCGGGCTGCACCACGTCCACATCCGACAGCACCACGTCAAAAGGCGCGAGATAGACCCGCCCCAAGCTATTCTCAGATGCGAATTGAAACAGTTTCGATCCTAGCAGGATGGAAATGCTCTGGTGACGTTCTCCAGGGGCAGGGGTCATAACTAACTCTCCGTCCAAAAGCTCGTAGCGCTTGTCCTCTGGCGCGTTCAGGTAGTCTTCATAGGTAAACTTGACTATGGGATTGGGGATAGCCATGGTTGCCGTCCTCTCTCTAGTGATGCGTTTCGCCAAGCCCTCCGGGACATTCAGCTAGCAGTCGAAAACCGATTGACTAACCTTTTCGCGTAGCCGGATTTGCCGTATCTGTTCCGTCTTTGACCGGCGTCAGGCACATTTCGTCGAACATCCTCATGGTCATTTTGTTCAAGACGTCCGCTTCGTGGAGCCCAAGGGCTGTCTCGTGTATGGCCGCCAACATCTCGCTTTTGTACTGTTCACTCATCGTTTGGTACTTCAAGTAATGAATGCGCTGAGCATTGTCAACACGATAGCGGAATTCTCGTGCCTGCGGAGGCGGTGCCCTGGCCTCGGCAGGGCACCTGCACCCAAGGCCACCTTGACATTAGGGCAAATTACTATACTTTTGTTCAGGTATAATTTTGGTTACGTAGAGGTCTCTCATGTCTCGCAAAAGCACTATCGAGTGGACTAACAGCACT